>DBDH01000076.1:1807-3512 GCA_002293455.1 Treponema sp. UBA937 | reverse complement strand
GCATTGGCTTTGGGTATGTCTTCCTCTGTGTCGCTTAATATCGTTTTTGTCGGGGCCGCCCTGGGATCAATATCGGAAGGCGTTATCAGCATTTACTACAGCGAAAAAGGCATCCGCAATGGCTAAGAAGCTGATTATCACCAACAATATCCGCAGACTTCGATTTTTTGCGGACGAGATGACACAGCTTGAATTGGCCGAAAAGGCGGGAGCTTCACGGCAGACAATCGTTGCTTTGGAAGCCGGAAAATATACGCCGTCGTTGGAGATGGCCTTTCGGATTGCCGATGTCTTCGGCGTACCGATTGGCGAAGTGTTTGAATGTAACACAGAGGAGGAAGAAAAATGAAAAATCAAAATGGAACATTAGAGCTTTTCAAAGTAAACACGAGAGTAATACTCATGGGTTTTTGGGTAACACTCATGCTGTTATATGTTTACTGCGATATTTATTCATTTCACCGCATCGGGTATATCGATGAAATGATTGCCGGAAGAATCGGCCCCTTTGCGGTAAGCCAAGGACTATTGGCAGCTTTTGGCGTGCTGATGATCATCCCTATACTGATGATTCCCGCCTGCCTATTTTTGAAAGTGGAAACAAATAGATGGGCCAATATTGTCGTCGGTATTTTGTATACGCTGGTCAATCTTGGAAATCTTGTAGGCGAGACGTGGGCGTATTATTGGATATTCGGCATTCTCGAAACAGCCGTTACGATTGGCATTATCGCTGCCGCGATAAAATGGCCGGAGGAGGAACATCAATGAAATCGATTATTATCGTACATTCTTATCACCATAAAAATACGGAAAAGATCGCTCACGCGATAGCTGAAACATTGGACGCCCCGGTACAGCATCTTCAGAATGTAAACACAGAGGACTTGCGGAAATACGGCCTTGTTGGGTTCGGGGCCGGAATTGACAGCGGAAAACATTATACGCCCATGCTTGAATTCGCGAAAACGCTTCCGGACGCGAAAGATAAAAAGGCTTTTATCTTCTCCACAAACGGTGTCGGCGGTAAAAAGAAAATGCTCCGCGACCATGCGGCCCTCCGAAACTTATTAACTTCAAAAGGCTATTGTATCGTGGATGAATTTAGCTGCGTTGGATTTAACACAAACAGTGTTCTCAAATATATGGGCGGCATGAACAAAGGAAGACCAAACGCGGAGGACTTAAAACAGGCCGCGGATTTCGCCAATAAACTTTTGTAAATAACCAAAGCAAATCCGATTGAAATATTGTATAATGAATTAAATGGAAGGGAGTCTATGACTGATATAGAACGAAAAACCGGAATGACCGATGCGGAATGTGAGTATTGGGACACGTATTATACTCAGAATAGCTTTGAACCAGGTGAAAACCTCATAAAACAGGGAATAAAACCTGGTTTTGCTCACGATTTTCTTCCGTTGAGTGAATTAGACCGTGACGTAAGGGAATATCTTTCCGAGCAGGCCGCCATTTTCCATAAAAGTAAAACAAAGATAATAAATGATCTGATTCGGGAAAAACTTGCGGCAGTACAACAAGGTTAAACGCAATGAACAGCCCCGAAAGTCTGTTCATGCCGCGTTTTGCGTCAGCGTTTTTTATAGCCGCATTTCGGGCAAACGCCGTGTTCGTCTAACGCGATACCGCATAAGGGGCAGCGGTCTTTTTCTTTTTTTTGCTCTTTCCCGTATGATTGTAC
>DBDH01000076.1:0-1772 GCA_002293455.1 Treponema sp. UBA937 | reverse complement strand
AAATCGTAAACGATTTTTATCATGCCTTCGACGGTCATTGTTTCTTTGGTTACAACCAAACGGCATTCAGGATATGCCGTTGCGAGTTCGGTTTTGAAGGCGGGCCCTTTTTGTTTGTTTGAAGGCGCGCCGTTTTTTATTCCCTGCGTTTCATAAACGCCAAGAATGGCCGGCAGCAGCGGATCGTCTTCTCTTAAAATCAAGGCATGGTCAAAATTTTGCAAAACTTCCCAAGCCGTTTTCTTAATCTCATTACAGGGGAACACCATGTTAACGCCTTCGTTGATAATGTCTTCAACTTCAATCGTGAGTATTCCTGTGTGTCCATGCAAATACTGGGCTTCGCCCTTGAACCCATAAAACCTATGGGCATACTGCAGGTCTAATGTAGTGAAACTTCTCATACCAATTCTCCTAATTTTTTTAACGGGACATATTAATATCCCTTATGTATGTATTTTGAGATTTTAGGCCTATATCTTTATTATTGGATAATATTATCTGCTTATCAATATATTTCGTAAAAAACTTTCTGCGTAATCTAGGGAAACACTGATTGCGGTCTAAAGTCCGGAGTCAATTTAATCAGCGCTGCCCAAAAAACACTTGACAATAATTCGATTTGATATTATATTGATATCATAATAATTCAGGAGGATTAAGATGAATCAATCAACAAACACTCTTTACGAGGAAAAAGAAATCCGTAAAACCAACGGAATGCGCGCTCTTATCGTGATTATCACTTTGTTTCTCATCGACATCGCCGCGTTTGTCTGGGGCGCTGTCATGTTTTACCATGAGCAATTCAACGCGCTTTCCATCACGATGTTTGCGGTAAGCGCTTTGTACATGTTCTGCATCAGCTGGATACCAATAATGGGGCTTAAAATTATCAAACCGAACGAGGCGCTGGTGCTTACATTGTTTGGCCGTTATTACGGCACGCTCAAGCATGAAGGCTTTTATTATGTGAACCCATTTGCTTCAGCGGTGAATCCGGCGGCAGGATATGATCATCCTTCATCAGCCAATATTGAGCAAGGGAAGAACGCGGCAGCCGGTTCATTCAGCGGAGCATCGATCCAAGCGCAGTATCTTCGATTGGTCAGTAAGAAAGTTTCGCTGAAAGTTACCACGCTTAACAACGACAAGCAAAAGATCAACGATCAGATCGGTAACCCCATCAGCATAGGAATCGTTGTGGTCTGGAAAGTGATCAACCCCACAAAAGCTGTTTTCAACGTGGACAACTATAAGGAATATTTGTCCATTCAATGTGATTCGGCGCTTCGCAACATCGTTCGATTATATCCTTACGATGTTTACGGCGAGGACAGAGAAAATAACGAAAAAACTCTGCGCGGCAGCAGTCAGGAAATCGCCGAAAAATTAAAAGAGGAAATTCAACATAAATCCGAAGCGGCGGGGATTGAGATAATCGAGGCGCGCATAACTCATTTGGCTTATGCTCCCGAAATCGCGGCGGCAATGCTTCAACGGCAGCAGGCTTCGGCGGTCATTGACGCGCGGCAGATGATTGTTGAAGGAGCGGTCGGAATGGTTGAAATGGCGCTGACAAAGTTAAGCGAGAACGACATCGTACAGCTTGATGATGAACGCAAAGCCGCGATGGTAAGTAACTTGCTAGTGGTATTATGCGGGAACCGCGACGCTCAGCCCATTGTCAACAGCGGTTCCTTATATTAAGCGGTAATGAGCTTGGACGAGAAAGACCAGAAAAAGCAGATACCGCTCCGGCTTTCACATTC
>DBDH01000055.1:16999-49532 GCA_002293455.1 Treponema sp. UBA937 | reverse complement strand
AATTTTTCCGCTTGCTTATCCAAACCGGCAGCCCGCTCTTTCATTGAATCCCGGATTTCTTTTTCAAGCTCGTTAAAACGTTCAGTTTTCCATTCGCTTCCGTTATAATCGAGGAATCTCTGACGGAGCCGGTTAAACCAGCTTCGGGCTTCGTTCTTGTCTTTAAACGTAAACTTTGTTCCAAGAATCTCAATCAAAATAGAGAACGTATATTTTTGTCTTTCAACGGTAACCGCGGCATCAACACGGTCAAAGGAGTTCTGCTGGAAATACACGGCATCCAAAAGATCGCCTTTCAGGAAGATGATATAATCGTCGAGGCTCGTGCCTTCTTCGCCGACAACCTTCATCATCTGTTCGACTTCACTTCCGCGGGCAAGGAAGCCATGCGCGTAATCGACCTTGTCCTGAGGCATAATGCCTTTGTATTTCGACCATGAATCGAGCGGATGGATGGCGGGATACTTGCGGGCATCGGAACGTTCGCGGGAAAGACCGTGGAACGCGCCGACAACTTTCAGCGTTGCCTGCGTTACCGGTTCTTCAAAGTTACCGCCCGCGGGGCTTACCGTTCCGCCGATAGTGACAGAACCGACGCTGCCGTCACCGAGTCTTACGAGGCCCGCCCGTTCATAAAAACTGGCGATGGTCGATTCAAGGTAGGCGGGGAAGGCTTCTTCTCCGGGGATTTCTTCCAGGCGGCCGGACATTTCACGCATTGCCTGAGCCCAGCGGCTGGTAGAATCCGCGAGGAGTAGGATGTTCAATCCCATCTGGCGGTAATATTCGGCCATAGTTACCGCCGTATATACCGACGCCTCGCGCGCAGCAACCGGCATGGAAGACGTATTACAAATAATGATGGTTCGTTCCATAAGAGAACGGCCGGTTTTGGGGTCTGTAAGCTCAGGGAATTCCTTGAGCGTCTCTACAACCTCCCCCGCGCGCTCGCCGCAGGCCGCGAAAATGACGATGTCAACGTCCGCGTGACGGCTTGTCGTCTGCTGGAGGACGGTTTTTCCGGCTCCGAAAGGCCCCGGAATACAATAGGTTCCGCCGCGCGCAACCGGAAAAAAGGTGTCGATGATGCGGGTCTGGGTAACCATAGGGTCGGAAGGCTTGAGCCGCTCCGTATAGCAGTCAACCGGCCGCTTTACAGGCCAGCGGAAACTCATGGTAACGGGAATAATATTGCCTTTTTCATCCTGAAGTTCGGCAATCGTTTCCCGGATGGTGTAAGTCCCCTGCCCTTTTATTGATTTTACGGTATACGAGCCGTATAAGTTAAACGGAACCATGATTCTATGGGAAAAAGCTCCTTCGGGAACGGTTCCAAGCGTATCTCCGCGTTCGACCTTCGCGCCGGTTTCGGCTTTCGGGCTAAACTCCCACACGCTTTCCTTGGGAAGAGCGTCAAGGTATATTCCCCGTTCAAGGAAATAACCGGCCTGCTTCGCCAATTCCGGCAGCGGGTTCTGGAGTCCGTCAAACACCTGCCCCAAAAGGCCGGGTCCCAATTCTACCGCGAGCATGTCCCCGGTAAAGTCAACCACATCGTTGACGCTGATTCCCTTGGTCATTTCAAAAACTTGGAGCTGGCAGACATCACCCCTGATGCGGATGACCTCACTCTTGAGTTCCTTTCCGCCTACTTTCACATAACCAACTTCGTTCATGGAAACATTGCCGTCAAAACGAACACTTACCATGTTACCGTTGACAGCAACTACTGTACCTTTTGTTCCGGTCATTTCGGATCTCCCGATTCGTTCATCATTGAATTGGCTTCCCCTTGACGGCCGTCAGCCGCAGAAGCCTGGTTTATAATAGAAGCATAAAGCCGTTTATATTCCGCAAACCCTTCATCTTCTTTAAACTTGGCGTAACGCTCGATTAAATATAATTTAAGAAGATAGGCAAACACCACGTTCCCGCTAAAATGATCAAGCCCTTCCAGAGAATCGATAAAATCCCACCGGGCCTTGTCCAAATACATTTCAGCTTCGAGCGGAGAATCCATAGTTACGGCGGTTTTTGCTATTGATGCCGCGTCCAAAGAAGCGGACGAAGGATCTTCAAGCGTTCCGGCATCCCGTTTTAGATTCTGGGCGCGGAATTTCGCGAGATTAAGGCGGAGCGCCTTTTCCCAATTTCTCCAGGAATCGATAAAAGGAGACGAAACGGGAAGAGGCTTGCCGCCAAAAACCGCGTCTTCATCTTTCGCTTCCGTAAAAGGATTCAGGCTGCAAGATTCCAGAAGCTCCATTTCCTTATCATCAAGATGTTCTTTGCAAAGCTCTTTAAAATATTCCGAAGAAATAAACGAACCTTGGCCGTATAACAGATAAGGAAGCTGGGCGATGAGGTAATAGTGCGATGCCACCGTTAATTTCCCTTTACCGAAGTTTTAAGGATTTCCTGTAAGCGGGGATTCAAATAAGCGGACATAAGTTCCGCCACGGATTCCGCGGAAAAATCATAGTACGCGGAACCGTCTTTCGCGGCAATCAGGAAACCGGACGCAAGATTTTTATCGGATTTCAGTTCGCATCCCTTTTTCAATTCAGATGCCAGCTTATCCGTAAAGTAGGATTCAAGTTTTTTGCAGTCGGCTTCGCTCAGGATGACGGCAAGTGCGTCGCTCCCCTTGGAAGCCCAGTTCTTGATAATTTCAGGGATGAGCGCTTTGAGCACATCATCATTCATTGCGGCTGCTGCCGATTGAGCGGTAATTTTGTCCAATAATGATTGAATTTCATCTTTAAACGCCAAAACCAAATTCCGCGAAGCCTGTTCAAGGGCGGCGGTTCCGGCTTTTTCAAATTTGGCGGCTTCCGCTTTTCCGCGCTCAATAATCGCCGCGGCTTCTTTTTGGGCGGCGTCAACAATACGCTTTGCTTCGGCCTCCGCCTGGGATTTCATCTTATTTGCCTCTTCCGAAGCCGATTCGATCCCATCCCTTTTTATTTTATCAATAAGCTCTTGAAGTTGAACGTCCATGATCTCCTCTTTGTTAATCAATAATATGAACCGCGCAATGCGGAAAACCCGACATGGGGATTTAGCGAAGAATATATTTTATTTCTCAATTGTAAATTTTTAAGACTTAATAATCAAGTGATTTCATGAAAGAAAATGACACAAAGATGAATTGACACGGGTACTTTTCACTTTATTTACATCATTCTCTCAGCTTTTTTTCTCATTTTCCGATAATAAAAGCAAAGGAAGTATGTTATGTTGAAAGGGATATCATCTTCATATTCTTTGTCTCCAAGCCTCGGTTATGCCATGAGCATAAGCGGCAACGGGAAAACTTCTATTCCCGTAGCTCCGTCAAGCTACATCTATTCTCATTTCAAACATGTTTCCGGAACCCCCGCGCCGGAAGGTATGCAGGGGGTTGCCATCTCCAAGCTCAAAGTCCTCGATGTGCTGATAGAACGGCTCAGCAAAATGAAACAGCAGCCGGATATGAATTTGGCGCAGGGCAGCGGCGAGATGAGCGGCAATCAGATTGACGCGCTCATAGAAACTTACGAAAAACAAATGAAACAAGCGCAGGCCGCAAGTGCCGCCATGCCCTACAAGCCAAGCCCCGAAATCTCCACGGGAATGCTTTTCAATATTGTTGCAGCTTAATAGAAATAAATTTCCATTGCATTCTGTTTTTTATATACGACAACTCTTGCATATTTCAGTTATTTCGTGATACAATTATACCGTGAAAATAATTGATGCTTTCCTCTTGATGATTCAAACACACTTCACGCAATCAAGCAATTTTATAAACCGTCAGATCCTTGTCAAGGTCTTTGTAAAATATTTTTTCCTTTTTGTGTATGTTTCCTCGTTTTTGGATATGGAACCATTCGGTTTTAACATATCTAAAGCCCTTGAGGGCTTTAATCAACTATGATTAGTTCCCCAAAACAGGGGCAAATTAGTCATGAAAAAAAGGAGTTCTAATATGAAGAACTTGCTTAAATCTTTTGGGATGATTGCATTAATAGCAATCATCGGTTTTTCTTTCGTTGCTTGTGAGAATCCCGGCGGCGGCGGTGGCGGCGGTGGCGGTCCTACGCTCACTATCACCGGTCTTGATGATTATAACGACAAGTATATTATCGTTATGGGTTCCGTATTCGCCGCTAACAAAATTCCTTCTCTTATGAATTATGGTTCTGGGAATTTAACTGGCGGCAAGATTTCCGGCGGAAAAGTGTCGTTGAAAACATTTGTACTATCCGGGGCTAGTCTGAAGGCATATAGCGGAAGTGATCAAGATGTTAATCTTATAGTTAGAATTTTTAATACCGCTGAAATAAACTTAGCAGATACCCCAGTTGCTAATAAATCTATCACCGTAGATTTTACGAATGGATCCGGCAATTGTGTTTATTAAAAAAATAATCAATTCTCAATAACAGAGAAAGTACTTGTTACGGTTTGTAAAGGATATTGCAAACCGTAACAAGCATGAAAAAAGAAGCGGTCTGAAATCTCCACGGGAATGCTTTTCAATATTGTTGCAGCTTAAGCTTAAAAACAATCTCGTTTTCCCCAACATACTTGTGCGGTTCATACGCCTTGACCAATGATACCCAAGACATTAACATTAAAATAGTACGTTATCGTAAGGAGAATTTGATGACAAGTTATGGTGAAATAGGACTCGTAAACACAAAAGATATGTTTGCGAAGGCGATAAAAGGCGGATATGCAATTCCTGCATACAATTTTAATAACATGGAACAGATGCAGGCCATTGTTCAGGCTTGTGTGGAAACAAAATCTCCGGTTATTCTTCAGGTTTCTTCGGGAGCTAGGAAGTACGCGAACCAGACCCTGCTGAGATTCATGGCCCAGGGCGCCGTTCAGTATGCCCGTGAATTGGGTTATGATATTCCGATAGTTCTGCACCTGGACCACGGCGACAGTTTTGAACTCTGCAAAGACTGCATCGAAACCGGTTTTTCCAGCGTGATGATCGATGGGTCACATCTCCCTTATGAAGAAAATGTTGCCCTGACCAAAAAAGTCTGCGAGTTTGCCCATTCACGGAAAGATTATGTTACCGTTGAAGGGGAACTCGGCGTTCTCGCGGGCGTGGAAGACGATGTTTCTTCCGAACATTCTCACTATACCCAGCCGGAAGAAGTTGAAGATTTTGTAAAAAAGACCGGCGTTGATTCTTTGGCTATTTCGATTGGAACGAGCCACGGCCGCGCCAAGTTCAAGCCCGAACAGTGTACGAGGGACGCTAACGGCATCCTCATTCCCCCTCCCCTGCGTTTCGATATTCTTGAAGAAATCGAAAAACGGATTCCCGGATTCCCCATCGTTCTTCACGGATCGTCTTCCGTTCCGATTGAATATGTCAAGATGATTGAAAAATACGGCGGAGTCCTCAAAGATTCGGTCGGAATCCCCGAAGAACAGCTTCGTAAAGCCGCAAAAAGCGCGGTCTGCAAGATCAATATCGATTCCGACGGACGTCTTGCCATGACGGCCCTTATCCGCAAAGTATTTGCCGAAAGTCCCGAAGAATTCGATCCCAGAAAATATTTAGGCCCCGCGAGAGACGAGCTCAAAAAGATGTATATGCACAAAAACATCAATGTTCTGGGTTCCGCCGGACAGGCATAATTAGTTTATCGATCAAAAAGAAAAGGCTGTTCGAGGATTGTTTCCCGGACAGCCTTTTTTAGCGTATGATTCTTAGGGCGGTTCGTTTACCTTTTGAAACTTTTAACAAAAAGCATTCCGGTATGGATAGTCATTGGTACAAGGCTTATTCCGAATAAGATGTATCCCAGAATATCGTTTTGGCGGTAAAGAGCCCAATAGGCCGTTGCCGCGGCAAGGGGCAGAAGGACCGCTCCAACGATGCAAAGAATCATCGCCGATCTTTTTACTTCTGGTATCATTTTGATAAAAAACCGGAATCCCACGGCAAGACCAATCCACAAAAGCGGAACCACCACGAGGTACAAAGGTCCTGAGCCGGGACCGGCGGTTAACGTTTGAAAAACAGAGAAAGGAATGCTCCACAAAAGCAAAAAATTGGCGGGATTTATCGTCGCGGAAAAAAACTTTAAAAACCTGAAAAGCAGGCATACCGCCAAAGCTGTTATCACCGGGAAAACAATAACATCGACAAAGCCGATCACCCATTGAAGAAACCCGAATTCTCCGGAAGTGATTAAAGGACTTGTAAAATAGTGAACGGCAGCCGCAATGCTCCCCAGGATGACAGCCCAGATTCCTCCGGTGCTGACCTCATTTTCATCAGAAAGAGACTTCCAGAACAAGAAAAAAACCAAAGGCGCGGCAAGACAAAACAGACTCATATTAGCACTCTAACACGGGAAATGCCGAAGCCGCAAGCATAGAAAAACAGCTTCTTGCATAAAAAAATCTCCTTGACAATTTTAATGTATAAATATACACTCTTATGTATGACATGGGCCGCAAGGTTTAAGCATCATTATCATCACCATTTTCTCACGACTTGAGGTCCGGCATCTTCATTTTGGATGTTGTAATCGGTTAGGTTGCCGTGGACTCTCTTGAGACCACGGCTTTTTTTTGTACTGCGAAGGAGAGTATCATTATGGAAAAATTACGCATTCTCATTCCGAAAGGAAGAATATTTGAAAGTATTTCAAAACTGTTTTCCGAGGCGGGTATTCCGGTGAGCCTGGCCGACAGAACCTACAGGCCTGATATTGGAGTCGATTGGCTGGACGCTAAAATTATGAAGCCCCAAAATGTCGGCGAACTTCTGGAACTGGGCAGTCATGACGCGGGATTCACCGGAATCGATTGGATTAAAGAAAACGGTTCCGATGTGGAAGAAGTGATGAATCTGGGTTTTGATAAAGTACGTATTGTCGCCGCGGTTCCGGCGGAGATGAATGAAGAAACGCTTCGTTCACGGACGCTCGTAGTGGCAACCGAATATGCCAATATCGCCGAAGAATGGCTTAAAGCATCGGGCTATAAGTACCGGATTGTCAGGACTTTCGGAGCCACCGAAGTTTTCCCCCCGGATGACGCGGACATGATCATCGACAATACTTCTACCGGTCAGACCTTGAAAGATAACGGCCTTCGGATTATCGCGACAATTATGGAATCGTCCACCCGCTTTGCAGCATCCAAGGCGGCAATGGCCGATCCTGAAAAACGGAGCCGCATTGAAGAATTGGCGATGCTCTTTAAAGCGGTTCTGGACGGCCGCGACAAGGTGATGCTGGAAATGAATGTTACCGAGGAGAATTTTTCAGCATTGGCAGACGGACTCCCTTCCATGAGAAGTCCGACGGTTTCTCCTCTCTACGGTACTGACGGCTTTGCGATAAAAATCGCGGTTAATCGTCAGGAAGTGCCGGCTCTTATTCCGCTCTTAAGAAAGTTAGGAGCAACAGATATTGTAGAATACGAACTGAGAAAGGTGGTGCTTTGATGGAAAAGATTGAAAGAACAGCGGAAATTAAACGGACGACAAAAGAGACCGATATATCAATCGAGCTGAACATTGATGGAAGCGGGAAAACGATTTTGGACTGTCCCATCGGTTTCATGAGCCACATGCTCGACACTTTCGCGGTGCATGGACTTTTCGATATAAAGATGAAAGCCACAGGCGACCTGGAAGTGGATCAGCATCATTTGGTTGAAGACATTGGGATTGTTCTTGGCCAATGTTTCAAACAAGCATTAGGCAAGAGGCAGGGCATCCGCCGGGTTGGGAACTGCATGTATCCTATGGATGAAACGCTTGCAAGATGCGCGGTGGATTTTTCCGGAAGGTCGTTTCTGGTTTTTGACGGCGCGCTCACCGGGATTCCTCTCGTTTCCCAAGATGATACCTTTCAAACCGATGTAATTGAAGACTTCTGGCAGGGATTTGTTTCACAGGCAGGATGCGCGCTTCATCTGGACATACTCCGGGGACGAAGCGATCATCATAAAATTGAGGCGCTTTTTAAAGCCGCGGCGCGGGCCTTAAGAGACGCGTGTGAAGCGGATCCCAGAGCTTCGCTGCGAATACCTTCCGCAAAAGGGACTATTGCGTGACAGGCGTTATTGATTACGGAGCCGGAAATCTGGGGTCTGTTATGAACGCCCTGGAACGGCTTCGTATGAAGGCTTCTTTTGTGCGCGGCCCTGAAGAACTTTCCGTTTCTTCAAGTCCCTACGAAAAAATTATTTTCCCTGGAGACGGCCATTTTGCCACGGCTATGAAATCTCTGGAACGGTCCGGTTACGCCGGCGCAATCCGCGGATGGGTGAAAGCGGATAAACCGTTCTTGGGCATCTGTATTGGGTTACAGCTTCTTTTTGAAAGCAGTGAAGAAACACTGCCGGACGGAAACATTGTTCAAGGTTTATCGCTTATTCCGGGACAGGTAAAAAAGTTTCCCGGCAGAAAGATTCCGCAAATCGGATGGAATCAAACTAAAACAAAACCTGAATCGGCTTTATTTAACGGAATAAAGGATGAGGCTTTTTTCTATTACATTCATTCATATTACGCGGAGCCGAAAAGCGCGGATGCCGTGCTCTGTGAAGCGGAGTATTATCTGCAATATTGTTCGGGTATTGAACAAGGGGCATTGGCGGCTGTACAGTTTCATCCGGAAAAATCCGGGACCGCGGGATTGCGGTTTTTGCAAAATTGGTTAGGAGATAAATGATGCAGGCAAAAAGAATTATTCCTTGTCTCGATGTTGATGACGGACGGGTTGTGAAAGGCGTGAAGTTTGAAGGAATCAGGGACGCGGGCGACCCCGTGGAATTTGCCCGGCGTTACAACGACGACGGCGCGGATGAGCTTACGTTTCTTGACATAGGCGCGTCTTACAAAAGCCGGGCAACCTTGATGGACGTGGTGAAGCGCGTTGCAAAGGAAGTGTTCATTCCGCTTTGCGTGGGCGGAGGTATCCGTACCATAGACGACATGCGCGAAGCCATGAATGCCGGAGCGGACAAAGTTTCGGTTTGTACTTCCGCTTTACGGAATCCGCAATTGCTGAAAGAAATGGCGGAGGCTTATGGAAGCCAGTGCGTGGTTCTTTCCATTGACGCGAAACGGGTCGGACAAGATGAACAAGGCCGCCCGGTCTGGCACGCGTTCGCGAAAGGCGGGCGGGAAGATTCCGGGATCGACGCGGTTGAATGGGCTGTACGTGCGGTAGAATTGGGAGCGGGAGAAATTCTTCTCAATTCAATTGACGCGGACGGAACAGGATACGGTTACGATTTGGAATTATGCAAGCGAGTAATCGACGCGGTGCCGGTACCGGTAATCGCCTCCGGTGGAGCCGGAACTTTGGATCAGATTACAGCCGCGCTGCTCTCGGAAGAACAAGCGCAAGGCGGCCCTTGGGCAAACGCGGACGCGGCGCTTGTCGCTTCCATGCTTCACTTTGGAAAGACTACAATCAAAGAAATAAAATCTCATGCCGAAGCAAAAGGAGTCTGCGTCAGATGGTAATCGCTTCGATAGATGTACAAGGCGGAAAAGTTGTTCAGTTAAAGCAGGGAGCCGAATTGGTTCTTGCGCGCGACAATCCGAAAGAACTTGCAGAAGAATTTAACCGTTATGGAGAAGTCGCGGTGATCGATTTGGACGCCGCGATGGGAAAGGGGGCCAACGACGAACTCATCAAGCCGCTTTTGCGTTTGGCCGAATGCCGGGTCGGCGGCGGAATTAAAACTGTTGAACGCGCGAAAGAACTTATCAGTTTTGGCGCTAAAAAAATTATCATCGGTTCTACGGCGTTCCGCGGTTCAGAAGGATTCGCGGTCAACACCGCCTTTCTTGAAAGCCTGGTAAAAAAAATCGGCAAGGAAAGAATCATTGTCGCGGTTGACGCGCGCGATGGAGAAATTGTCGTGGACGGCTGGAAAACCAAAACCGGCATTTCTTTGATTGACGGAGCCAAAGCCGTTGAACCTTTTGTTTCGGAAATTTTATTTACCTGTGTTGAACGCGAAGGGATGATGAGCGGAACCGATTTAGATCAAATTAAAAAATTGCGCGAATCGGTAACATGCACGATCACGGCAGCCGGCGGAATTACAACGATTGAAGAAATCGAAGAAATTGCGGCGCTCGGCTGTGATGTTCAAATCGGTATGGCTCTGTACACGGGAAAGATTAATCTTGCGGACAGCTTTGTCCGTTCGCTGAACTGGAAAAAAGAAAGCCTCCTTCCGGTGATTGCCCAAACCGAAGACGGTCAAATCCTCATGACAGGATTTGCGGACAAAGAAGCGGTGTCGGAATCGTTTAAGCGCGGAAAACTTTGTTTTCACAGCCGGTCCAGAAACAAACTCTGGATGAAGGGGGAAAATTCCGGCAACACACTCGACATCATCAAACTGAGAACCGACTGTGACCAGGACGCGATCCTTGCGGCAGTCAAGCCGAACGGTCCTGTCTGTCATACCGGAAAATGGTCCTGCTTTGAAACAGACCGGAAATACACATGGGAATATCTGCAAGAGATTGTGACAGAACGTTTTAAAAATCCGGCGCCCGGTTCGTACACCGCGTCTTTAGACGATGAACTTGTCCGGGAAAAAGTGCGGGAAGAAGCCGAAGAAATCTGCACCGCAAAAACGCACGATGAAGTTGTGTGGGAAGCGGCGGACCTTTTGTATTTCATGACGGTTTTAATGACAAGGGAAAAAGTTTCGATTCAAGAAGTGTTTGACGAACTTGATAGAAGGCACAAAAAGTGAAAAGCGATATTTCGCCTTACTGGTCGAACCTGACAAAAAGTTTGAGTCCTTACACACCCGGAGAACAGCCCAAGGAAAGGCGTTACATCAAACTCAACACAAACGAAAATCCGTATCCTCCTTCGCCCTCGGTTATTGCGGCAATCAAAGCCGCGGCGGACGAACGGCTTCGGCTCTATCCTGATCCCGAATCAACTTCTTTGATTCGGGCAATCGCCGAAACATATAACGTAGAGGAAACCCAAGTTTTTGCGGGGAATGGGTCCGATGAAATTCTCGGCCTTGCCTTTGCGGCTTTTTTTAATCAGGCTGATGAAGAAAAAGCGTTACCTGTTTTGTTTCCCGACATCACGTATAGTTTTTATCCCGTGTATGCCGGATTATGGAACATCCCTTTTAAAACGATTCCGCTCTCAAACGATTTTTCCATCAATATTGATGCATACAACATTCCTTCCGGCGGAGTGATTTTTCCGAATCCTAACGCGCCGACAGGAAAAGCTCTTGAAATAAACGAACTGCTTTCTCTTGCGGAATATCTAAAATCGCGGGGGAAGATTTTTATTGTCGATGAAGCGTACATCGATTTTGGAACCGAATCATTAGTTCCTTACATCAATCAATTTCCGAATCTGCTTTGTATTCACACCATGTCAAAATCCCGTTCTTTGGCGGGTCTTCGTCTGGGCTTTGCCATAGGAAACAAAGATTTGATTGAAGGCATCCGGCGCGTAAAAGATTCTTTCAATTCATACCCTTTGGACAGACTCGCGCAGGCCGGAGGCGAAGCGGCCGTTCTCGACAAAGCATATTACGACACGATCAACCAAAAGATTGTTGATACAAGAAACAGAATTGTAGAAGATTTGAAACGCATCGGTTTTGAAATCATTCCGTCAAAAGCGAACTTTATTTTTATCCGTCATCCAGGAAAAGCGGGATCGGAATTGTTCCATGCTCTCCGCGAAAAAGGAATCCTTGTAAGACATTTCAATAAAGCAAGAATAGCAGATTATCTTCGGGTGAGCATCGGTACGGATGAGGAGATGAATGTGTTTGTTGAAAGATGCAGAGAGATAATTAAAGGATGATTACATGAAGATCATTAACGCGGATGAATTTAATTCATTTTGGAAAAAAGAAGAAACGGCTGCGTATACAGATGTAACTTCATCAATCATGAAGATCATTGCTTCGGTGCGTGAACGCGGAGACAGCGCCGTAAAAGAATGGGCCGCAAAGTTTGACCGCTCATCTCCCGACCGGCTTGAAGTTCCGGCCGAAAAAATGAAAGCCGCGTATGATCAATTAAAAAAAGATGATCCAGCATTGGTGAGTGCTTTGGAAACGGCGCGGAAAAATATCAGTGCGTTCGCGGAAAAACAGCGGGAACAGTTCAGCGATTTTGAAACGGAAATCGCGCCCGGAATATTTACCGGACAAAAGGTCATTCCCGTAAACCGGGCGGCGGTCTATGTTCCCGGCGGACGCTTCCCTTTAATCTCATCGGTGTTGATGGGCGTTATTCCGGCATTGGCCGCGGGAGTGAAAGACATACTCGTGGCATCGCCGCCTTTGGAAGACGGCTTCCCCGACAAGAGAATTATGGCGGCCGCTTTTATTTCCGGAGCCCACCGCTGTTTTGCCATAGGCGGCGCTCAGGCTGTCGCGGCATTGGCATTGGGGACGGAAACGGTTCCTCAAGCTGATCTTATCGTGGGGCCGGGAAACAAATATGTCGCAGGAGCAAAACGCGTCCTTTACGGCGAAGTGGGAATTGATTTTGTCGCGGGTCCCACGGATGTGCTTATTATAAGCGACGGAAGCGAATCTTCTTCGCCGGAAGAAGCCGCGTCATTGGCGGCCAGAGACATGCTGGCCCAGGCCGAACACGATCCCGACGCGCGGGCAAGAATCCTGGTATCAACCCGAGGACTTGCCGAACTTATTGAAGCCGCTTTAGAAAAGCAGCTTCAAACTCTCCCGACTTCTTCGGTTGCCAGGGCGTCCCTCGGCGCGGGAGGACTTATTGTTATTTACAACAATATTGACGAAGCGGTACGTATCGCAAACATCATCGCGCCGGAACATCTGGAATTGCAGGTGCAAGACGCGGACAAGTATATTTCCGGCCTGCGCAATTTCGGCTCGCTCTTTATCGGGATACGCGCGGTAGAAGCGCTCGGTGATTATTCGGCCGGCATCAATCATACGCTTCCGACATCCGGCAGCGCGCGTTTTACCGGGGGGCTTTCGGTACGGCATTTCCTCAAGACGCCGACGACATTGCGCTGTACGCAAGGGCCGGGACTGGATGAAGCCCTGACAGCCGCGGAATGCATTGCCTTGGCGGAAGGACTTGCAGGGCACGCGGCAAGTGCGGCTTCAAGGAAAAATATGTGAATCCCGGCGAACCGGCTTCCGTAGAAAATCACCGGACGGAACGTGAAAGCGGAGCCATCGTGTATCCGGTGTATTCACGCCGTTCCGAAGGGCTTTCTATCGGCATCAATCTTTTCCCGAATAAAAAAATCTGTTCGTTTGATTGTCCCTATTGCGAAGTCTTTCCCTTTGAAACGGACATCTATTTTTCTCTTGATGTTATGGAACGGGCTTTGATTGAAAGCATACAACACGCGCGGAAACATAATATTCCTATTCGGGATATCTGTTTTTCCGGAAACGGCGAACCTACCATGTCTCCGTATTTTCAGGAAGCCCTTAATCGGGCAGTAATTATCAGGGAGCAATGGGCAAAGGAAGCCGCGTTAGTGCTGATCACCAACGGAACGATGCTACTGCATGAACAAACATATAAGTATCTTGTGGAAGCCGCTTCCGGTTCCAAACGGCTTGATATCTGGCTTAAAGTGGACGCGGGTACGGAAGCATGGTACAAGTGTATCAATCGTTCGGAAATATCGTTTCATGATCTTACAACAAAGATAACACAATTCGCGGCAAAAGCGCCCTTTACAATACAAACGATGCTTTGCGGCATTGATGAACAAGTGCCCTCAAGCGAAGAATCTTCCGCGTGGATAGACTTAATTACCCGCTTGGCGCTTATTGCGGATAAGGCATTCGGCGTCAAAAGCATTCAGATATACGGAAAAGCCCGTCCCGCGCCGGAAGATCCCAGAGCCCAGCCGCTTCCATGTAATATTCTACACGAAAGGGCGGAAGCCTTGCGGAAAGCGCTGAACGAAAACGGCTTAGACAATCCCATCAATGTGTATCCGTGAATCCAACGTGCAAGGCAAGAAGTTGATATAATAGACAATTTTCTCCTTTCGGGTTAGTATAGCTCTAAACAAGAGGAGAAAATAATTATGGAACAAACCATCTCTTATGTGATGGTAACCCCTTACACGATTGCGAAAAGCAGAACCGGGGGTGTTATTTCCCGCCTTCTTTCAAGGCTGGATCTTGAACTGGTTGGGGCTCAAATGATTGCCCCTGATGAAGAGTTCGTTAAAGGATACGCGGATTTGCTCCGAAACCAAAGTGAAACGAGCAATAATCCCGCTGTAAACATGCTTGCGGATTATGTTGAACAAAACTTTATGCCGTCGGAAGGAAGAAGACACCGCTGTTTGCTGCTTCTTTTCAAGGGAGAAGATGCCTGCCGGAAACTTTCCGATATTTGCGGCGCCTTATATGCGGAAAACAGGAGCGTGGAATCAATCACCGGAGAAACAATTCGCGACACCTATGCCGATTTAATTTATTCCAGAAGTGATCCTACAAAAGTTAAGTATTTTGAGCCGGCGGTGCTTACGCCGAGATACCAGGAAGCGGCGGATGAAAATCTTGCTCACTTTGCAAAATATCTTCCTGCTTATGACAACATCATCGAAAATATGGAGTATCCCGATCCTTCCAAAATCGAAAAGACCTTGGTCATTCTTAAGCCGGACAATTGGAAATACGCGTCTTCCCGTCCGGGTACGATAATCGATATGTTTTCCAGAACAGGCCTTCGTATTGTGGGTATTAAAGTTCATCGATTCTCTTTGGCGCAGGCAATGGAATTTTACGGCCCTGTGGAAGGCGCTCTTAAATCGAAATTGGCTCCCATCTTCGGGGAAAAAGCAAAAGAGATTCTTGAACAGGAATTGCATATCAGTCTCAGCGAAGATACAACGAAAGCTCTTACCGAAAGCGTCGGCGTTGCTTATGCCCTTGATCAATTCCATCAAATAATTGAGTTTATGTCCGGGTGCAGTCCGAAAAACTTTCCGGTAGAAGAAATCAACAACCCCGGTTCCGTGAAATGTATGATTCTTATTTACGAAGGAGAAAACGCCGTCGATAAAATCCGGGATGTTCTCGGCCCTACTGATCCTTTAAAGGCTCCGGGCGGGACAGTCCGCCGCGAATTCGGAAGCAACGTAATGGTAAACACCGCCCATGCTTCGGACTGCAAAGAAAGTTTTGAACGCGAAAAGAAGATCGTAGAGATTGATAAAAATGATCTTTGCGGCATTATAAAAAGTTATGCAGCCTTGAAGAATTAATTTGAGACAATTGCGAAACTGCCAGAGGTTTGCAAGGGGATCATTTTACATCGGTACGTCAGATAAAAAGAGCTGTCCATAAGAAGACAGCTCTTTTTGTTCTTAACACATCTTCCGCCGATCTCTCTTAAAAGACCGGCAATTCACAAAAGTTTAATATCCCGGGGGAAACATTGCGGGATCGGTTTCCTTAATTTCCAAAAGTTCCACTTCAAAAATGAGCGGAGCGAAGGGAGGAATAAGACCGTTGCCGGCTCCCTGAGGACCGTATCCCAAATTTGAAGGAACATATAAACGATACTTGCTTCCTACACTCATGAGCTGCATCCCTTCAGTCCATCCGGGAATGACAAAATTCAAGGGGAATTCAGCAGGCTGGTTCCTTTCATAAGAGCTGTCAAAAACCGTTCCATCGGTAAGACTTCCCGTATAATTCACTACCACGGTCTGTTCCGCCGTGGGCTTCGGACCGTCGGCAGGAGTGATAATTTCATACTGCAATCCGCTTGCCGTAGTCATAATTCCGGGCTTCACCCCATTCTCCGCAAAAAAAGCCGTTTCCCTTTCCATAAGTTCCGCCATTTGCTTTTCCATAACGGCATTAAGCTCAAGCTGGATTTTCATCATAGCTTCTTCCAGAGTCATGCGGGAATTAAGACCTTCAATGGTATCCTTAAATCCTTTCATAAATTCATCGTAATCATAGTTGATACCGAAGTTTTTCAAATCAGTTCCCAAAGCCAAGCCAAAAGCATAACTTAAATCCTTATCCCCAGGTATTTCTTCGTTTGAAGCCGCTTCCTGGGCCGCGGCAGAATTTACAGTCTCAGTCTGGTTGGAAACTTCATCATCTTTGGAACCCCCGGCGTTACAGGCGCACAAGACAACGACAGCAAAAAAAATCGCAAACAATATTCTTTTCATCAATTCATTCCGTAAAAAAGATTCCAGGCACAAATTACCTGAAAGGCCATGTTGACCTTTCATCAGTATATCTTTTACGGATAACTTACTCAAGGGGAATATCAGAGCCGGAAATACCTGAGGTTTACTATTTTGACCTAATACTTTATAGTTCTTTGCATGGGAGATGTTATATTTGTAAAAAAAGCCGGCAACTTTGTTTTTCTGATTCTGCGGGCAATTTTCATTCCGGTGTTGTATGTATTGTACAGGTTCAGGTTTGACAGAAAAAGTTCAAAAAATATAAAGAGGCCTTGTCTTATCCTTTCAAATCATCAGACGGTTCTTGATCAGTTTCTTGTCGGCGTCGGCTTCCGGTTCGGAATAAATTTTGTCGCCAGCGAAAGCCTTTTCCGTCACGGCGTGTTAAGCAAAATTATGGAATCACTCGGCCGGCCAATTCCTTTTGCAAAAGGAAACAGTGATATGTCGGCGATACGGAACATGATGTCGGTAATCCGCAGCGGCGGATGTGTGGGAATGTTTCCCTCGGGCAACCGGAGTTTTTTCGGCGATGAATGCACAATTGTTCCCGGAATCGGCAAGCTCGCAAAAAAATTGAGAACCGATCTGGTACTGGTGCAAATACGGGGCGGCTTCAACACAAAGCCCCGCTGGGCCGATTCAATCAGCAGGGGAAAAATGGACGCTCATGTTTCAAAGGTGCTTACAACAGATGAGCTTGCCGCGCTGGACGCCGATGAAATCGAAAAGATTATCCGTTCTGAAATTTGTTTTAACGAATTCGATTACAACAAAAACGCGCGGATTGAATACCGGAGCCGCAGAAAAGCGGAATATCTGGAAAGCGCTCTGTTTTATTGTCCGTCTTGTTCTTCCATGAACAGCCTTGCGTCCAAGGGCAATGTTTTTTTCTGCGGAAACTGCGGAGCACAGGCGGAACTGAACACATTAGGGTCTTTTGAGAAAAGTGATCAATGGAAAGATCTTCCCGATACCATTTTTGCATGGGGCCGCTTGCAGCTTTCATATATTAAAAATTTTGATTTTTCCGGTTTTACGGACCATCCTGTTTTTGGGGATGACGATGTTGTGCTGTCAAAAGCCGAACGCACCTTCAAAGAAACGAAGCTGGGAAAAGGCCGCATCGAACTGTTTGCCGACAGGTTGACCGTGTGCGGATATTCATTTCATGTTACCGAAACAACAACCGCGGTTCACGGCGTGCGCAAAATGACCATATACAACAAGGACGGTGTGTTTACCGTTGTTGCGCCGAAAAGAATTAATCTTGTAAAATATATGATATGCTCGTATCATGTAAGAAATAAATTGTCCGGCAGCGAAGAGGAATATTATGGTTACTGATTATATCAATTTTAAAAATGAGAATTTATCTTTTGGTGTTATTACCGTTTGTGCCGTCTGTGTATTCATGCTGACCGCGAATATTCTGCGGCGCAAAATTCCTTTTTTCAGGCGTTCGCTTATGCCTACAGCCGTAATCGCCGGTCTTTTGGGGCTTTTGGTAAAGGAAGTCGTGTTGGCTGTTTTCGATATACATATTTTCAACACGCAAATCTTGAGCGGTCTTGTCTATCATTTATTGCCTGTCGGTTTTATCGCCCTTTGCCTTCGTGAAAAAGATGATTATACCGGTACCGGCAGCGGTAAAGAGTTTACATACAGGCGTGTTGCTCCCGCAAAATCAGGCTCTGTGATGATCAGTACCTATCTTATTCAGGCCCTTGTCGGTATTCTTGTTACCGTTATCCTGGGGCTTACCGTTATGCCCGAACTGAATAAAGCCGTCGGCATCATGCTTCCGCTCGGTTACGGTCAGGGCCCCCAGCAGGCCAGCGCCACCGGTTATATCTGGGATGCCGCCGGTTATATGGCCGCGTGGGGAGAAGGAAGCGCCGGGAACTTCGGGCTTACCATCGCCGCTTTCGGTTTTTTGTGGGCGTCCATACCGGGAATTATTCTTGTTAACCGCGCCGCGAAACGAAAAGGCATTACTCTGAAAAAAGATGAATTCAGCAAATCCGGAAACGTTTCAAGTTATAGCATTGAAGGTCCCGACGAAGTTCCCCTTTCCGAATCCATCGATAAATTTACCCTCCAGGTGTGTATGGTCGGCGGCGTATATCTTCTTACAATCGTTCTGATTATCGGTATTGAAATTTTACTGCGTCTTTCAGGCGTAAAATTTCTTGTCGATCTCGTGCCAACAATCTGGGGCTTTGCCTTCATGGTCGCGGCGCTTGTCGCCCTTTGCGTTAAAATGATTTTGCGCCGTCTTGTAAAAACGGGAGTCATGCACCGCAAATATCCCAATAGTTATATGATGAACCGGATCAGCGGCGCGGCATTTGACATTTCGATAACCGCCGCTTTGTTTTTAATTTCGGTCGTCGCTCTCGGAACGCTCTGGATTCCCGTTTTGATCATTACGACGCTGGGAGGACTGGTCACTATTTTCTACCTCCGGAAGCTCTGCGGTCATATCTATAAAGACTATCCCAATGAAGCTTTTTTGGCTTTATACGGAAACCTCAGCGGAACCATCGCCAACGGCATGATTCTCCTGCGCGAAATCGACAAAGATTTTGAAACGCCGGCTTCCGAAGATCTTGTAATAGGATCGTCGGCGGCCATTATCATGGGCTTTCCCCTGCTGCTGCTTATTGCCCAGGCACCGCGGAACGGGAATTTATGGTGGGTGTCGCTTACCATCTTAATTTATTTCCTGATACTGACACTCTATCAGCTGAAAGACCGGTTGTTTGTAAAAAAACATGATAAACCCAAACGAACATAAATATATGACAGCACCAGAAAAAACAAGATTAGCCAATTTATTTGACACCATAGATGATTATCTCCGCGACGGATACAGATCCCCGCGTCCCGAATATTCGTTTACCGATGACATAATTGAAGATTCAGCCGCGTCTCTTGAATCTGTCCATGAAGAAAAAAAGGCTGAAAACTCTTTTGTTCAAATTGATACATATTCGGGCGATGAATCGGGCGATTCATCACTTGAAAAAATCGCCGATGAAATAAAACGCTGCACCCTCTGCGGGCTTTGTGAAAAACGGACACAGGCGGTTCCCGGTGAGGGGACGCTTCATCCTTTAGTGCTCGTAATCGGCGAAGGGCCCGGCGCGGATGAAGACAGAACGGGCCGTCCCTTTGTCGGGAAAGCGGGACAGCTTCTCGATAAAATGCTTGCTTCAATCGGCCTGTACCGCGGGAAAAATTGTTTTATCGCCAACGTTGTAAAGTGCAGGCCCCCCAACAACCGCGATCCCCTGCCCGCGGAAACCGCCGCCTGCCGCGCCTATCTTTTACGGCAAATAACATTGCTTAATCCCCGCGTCATTCTTTCCGTGGGAAGAATCCCCACACAGATTCTCCTGAACACCGCAGACGGCATTACAAAACTCCGCGGCCGCTTTACCGAGTTTATGGGCATTCCCTTCCTGCCCACATTCCATCCAAGTGCCCTTCTTCGCGATGAAAATTTAAAGCGTCCCGCCTGGGAAGATTTAAAGCTCCTCCGCCAAATGTTAATCGAAGCGGTTCCCGAATATGCCGAAGAATAAAGACAGGTAAACCTTCATGAATCTTCCGGCGCCGTCCCCGCCTTACCTTGATATTATTTTCGATGTTCCGATAAACCAGGTCTTCACGTATCTTGCGGATGAAAAAGGCGAAGCCTCTGTCGGAAAACGGGTGATGGCTCCTTTCGGAAAAAGGGAACTCCTGGGATACGTTATCGGCACGAAAGACGCGCCGCCGGAAAATCTTCCTCCCGAAAAAATGAAGATGATCCGCCGCGTTGTAGACATTGAGCCGATTTTCGATGATGAAGAAATCAGCCTCGCGAAATGGATGTCATCGTTTTATCTATGCAGCCTCGGAGAAGCCCTCGCGTCGATGATTCCGTCAGGACGAAAGATCAACGAAACTGAAAGCATTGCCGATGATGAAAACGAAATATCCGACACAAGCCTTGATCTTTCGGATGAACAGCAGTCAGCCTTGAACGCGATACTTGGCGGATGTGGCAATAAAAGCAATGCCGAAAAAACTTCGATGTTTTATTTGTACGGCATTACAGGATCGGGAAAAACCGAAGTATTTCTCCGCGCGGCGGAATACATGCTTAAAGAAGGAAAATCCGTCATTTACCTTGTTCCCGAAATTTCGCTGACGCATCAAACCGCCGAAGCCATAAACCGTCGCTTCGGCGCCGTAGCCGCGACCATCCATTCCGGCATGAGTTCCGCCGCAAGGTTCAACGAATGGGTAAATATCCGCCGCGGAAATATCAAAATTGTCGTAGGCCCCCGAAGCGCCGTCTTTGTGCCTTTGCGGAATTTAGGACTCATCATTATAGATGAAGAACATGACGGGTCTTATAAATCCGGCAATAGTCCCCGTTATCACGCGCGTCAAGCCGCGATGCGGCGCTGTTCCGCAAGCGGGGCCGGACTCATCATGGGTTCCGCGACGCCCAGCGTCGAAGCCTGGAAGCTCATGAACGAAGGCGTAATAAAGCGGCTGGATTTAACCCGGCGGCTTTCGGGCGGAACCCTGCCGGAAATTGTCCCCGTAAACCTTTCCGGTTCCGACAGTGTATTGAGCCCTCTTCTCAAAGAAGAAATCCGCAGGACAGCCCAGGAGGGGAAACAGACAATCCTCTTTTTAAACCGCCGGGGCTTTGCCTATTTTTATCATTGTAATTCCTGCGGCTATGAACTGCGCTGTAAAAATTGCAGCGTATCGCTGACTTACCATAAAAGCAAGGGACGGGCCGTGTGTCATTACTGCGGTTATTCGGAACAGCCTCCGGCAGCCTGTCCTGAATGCGGATCCCTCGAAGCGGGTTTTACCGGATTCGGAACGGAAAACATCGAAGAAGAAGTCCAGCGAACCTTTCCCGACTTACGCATCCGCCGGGCCGACGCGGACACAACCCGTTCAAAAAAAGGCGGCCTTAAAGAAATCCTTGAAATGTTCCGCGAAGGTTATGTCGATGTTCTCCTCGGAACCCAGATGGTTTCCAAGGGACTCAACTTTCCCGGCGTCCGGCTCGTGGGAATTGTTCTTGCGGACATAGGACTCTACCTTCCGGATTTCCGCGCCGCGGAACGCACTTTCTCTCACATCGTGCAGGCGGCGGGCCGCGCCGGAAGATATGCCAAAGGCGGCAAAGTGATTGTCCAAACATTCCGTCCCGCCGATCCCGCAATCACGTTCGCTTGTAACATGGACATTCCGGGATTTTTTGACATTGAACTTAAACAGCGGGAAGCTCTCGGCTTTCCGCCCTACTCCCGGATTATCCGTTTTACGTCCCGCTCAAAAGAAAGCGCCAAGGCCGATAACGCCCTTCATATTCTTGCGTCAATTTTAAAACCGATCCTGCCCTCGGACGCCGATATGCTCGGCCCCTCCGAATGTCCTATCAGCATCATTGCGGGAAACCACCGGAGGCACATTATTATCCGCGGAAGAACGCTTGGAACTTTGCACCGGGCCGCAAGGCAGGCGCTGGAAACATACGAACAGCAAAAAGACAGCCGGGTCTATATCGAAATTGATGTTGACCCGGTAAGCCTGTTATAACAATGAGCAATGAGCAATGATTAAAGATAAGAATTTTTTTTCAGACAGCAGCGGCAATTTCCTTGCTCACCAATTCATCAATAATTTTTGCAGGAGCTTTGTGATCCGCTTGAGCTTTTGTCAAAAGGTAATTGATAGTTACAGTAGCTAATCCCAAAAGCCGCAATTCCCGCTGGCTCAGCCAATCGCTGTTGTTAGGACCAAGAGTAATTTCATTATTGGTCACAAAATCGTCAAGCTCAAATGCTTCTTTTTCCGTCATTCTTGCCATTGGCTCTTCCTCCTAAAGACCGAGCATTTTAATAAAACTTTTGCGGGCTTTCATTGCATGAAAAACATTAATAGTACTATCGTCCACAGGGTTATACATAATTTCAAGAGGATTCCCGGCACAGTCAAAACCAATGACCGCATATTTTTCGGGAAATTCCTCAATCGTAGCAGCATATATTCTGCTTTTAAGCGCATGAAGAATGTCCTCTCTGCCAATACCGTGCCGAAACGCGGCTTCGTTAAACTCAACGATGACATCCATAAAACAAGTATATCACAAAATGGGAGTTTTTGTATATGAAAACGTATATATTCATTATTTGTTTCTAGTTATACGGAAACAAGTTTTAAAAAAGAAGAAATTAATTCCCTCCTATGTCTTTTGATAACAGATTCACTCTGAGTAAAGAGTTCCTTGTTTTGCAGATAATAATGAACAAGGCCTATCCATGTATGAAAAAAGATATGCTGAGGAATATGTTTTATTGTTTTGTCTTTTTTTCCTTTATCAATCATGTTATTAAAATAACGTGAAAGGACCGATTGAAATTCAAAAAACATTGTTTTTATTTCATCGGGAAGCAGGTCCATGTCGCTGACAAGATAAGTATAAAAATCTTCGTGTTCTTCAATGATATCCAAATGCGCGGACAATACATCTTCCAGATTCTTTCCATTTTCTGACATAGGCCGCATTGAGTCATGAATCCGGCTCACCATACGATGAAAAAAATCCTCGAAAAGACAAACAAAAAGATCTGCAAGTGAGGGGAAATGAACATAAATTGATCCGCGGGCGATTCCTGTTTCCTCGGCAAACATGCTTATTGTACTGAAATACCCTTTTTGAGAAAAGACCCGATAAGAAGCATCAAGTATTTTTTGCCGGGTCTGTTCTTTTTGTATCTTCTTTTTTGAGACCTGCATATTTTCCTTTTACCGAACGTGCGTTCACTGAACGTGAATTCACTGAATGATCATTCACTGAACATGCGTTCATTATAAATGATGAAGTAAAAAATTGTCAAGAAAAATATGAGACAGCCATGAATCATTCAATTTTTTTGCGATGAGCTATTAGCGGTATGAACACTATGAGATTTACCCTTCATAATCTTCCAGCAAAAAGTCGCGGATATTCTTATGAATAATTCCGCCGCGGCTGCGGTTAATTTCATCAAGGGAAAGGACATATTTTGGATAATTATCGGGGATGATTTCGAGAGCTCCGAATTCCCTGTCTATGGTTTCATCAGAAGCTAAAAGATAAGAAACCTGGATGTAAATTCTTTCCTGATTTTTTTGAGCGCAAAAATCCGCTTCGGCATTTTTTATTTTTCCGATAGTAACATCATATCCGCGGCGTAAAAGTTCCATGTAAACAATATTTTCAAGAACTTGATTAATGTCCCGCTGATTATTGCCGTAAATCGATTGTCTGATTCCATGATCAGCTCGGAAAGGGAATGCTGATACAAAAAAGGAAATCCGCCCCGCGTTAAGTAAATCTTAAAAAGCTCGGAAGAAGAAAGAAGCGATTTTTTTTCGTTAAGTTCTTCGGTACGGACGGAACTTATCTGCATCACTTCCGCAAAGGAAAAAGGATACATCTTGATTTCCACATAACGTCCGGCGAGATATGTCGCAAGTTCGCCCGATAGAAGATGAGCGTTTGAACCGGTGATATAAATATCAGCATCAAAATCGATAAGAAAAGAATTGACAAGAATTTCCCATCGGTAAAGCTCCTGAATCTCATCCAGAAAAAGATATATCCGCTTTCGTCGGTTTTTGGCGGCAAGTTCCTTGACTGTATCAAGAACCGAATCGAGGCTTCTAACCCTGCTGTCCGTTTGGGACTCAAAATTGAGGGATAAAATCCGGTTTTCCGCTATGCCTTTCTTAATCAATTCAGCCTGAATCAATTCCATCATTACAGACTTTCCACCTTTTTTGCATGAATATGCATAAATTTATTGAAATGATCTAGGCATAATGGGGATTATCCTGTTATTATCAACATTATGAATGAAATTGCATTACTTGGAGACGAAGCGGTTGCCTTTGGCGCGCTTCACGCGGGTTTGGGTGCGGCTTATGGCTATCCGGGAACTCCTTCTACAGAAATAATGGAATGCCTGATTGCCGAATATGAAAAGGGTGGCCCTTTGGCATCCTGGTGCACTAATGAAAAAACAGCTCTGGAAGCCGCCTTGGGCGCGAGTTATGCCGGAAAACGGGCCATCGTTACGATGAAGCATGTCGGCCTCAATGTGGCATCGGATCCTTTTATGAACGGCGCCCTTTTAGGAATAAACGGAGGCCTCGTTCTGGCTGTAGCCGATGATCCTGGGATGCACAGTTCCCAGAATGAGCAGGATTCCCGCTTTTACGCGGATTTTGCCGGAGTTCCCTGCCTGGAACCCCGAAGCCAGCAGGAAGCCTACGACATGACGATGGAAGCCTTTGATCTTTCCGAACAGCTTCATGTGCCGGTACTGCTCCGTCTGGTGACACGGCTTTCCCACGCCAGGGCCGGCGTTGTTTTAAAAGAAGCCCGCGGGCAGCAAACACTCGGCAAGGCAAAAGATAAACCCCAGTGGATGCTGCTGCCCAATTATGCGCGGAAGAATTATCAATCTTTAATTGAAAAACAAAAAGATATGCAAAGCTGGTCCCTATCCCACCCGGCAAATAAACTGGAATTGGAAGACCGGGACGCGAGCCTTGCTGTTATCACAAGCGGATGCGGCGGAAATTATTATGAAGAAAACCTCGAAGATTTCATCGCCTTCCGCGGTAAAGCCCCGGTCAGGCTCCACATTGGGGCCTATCCTGTACCGGCGGAATCTATCCGGAAGCTCTGCAAAGACGCGAAAGAACTCATTATAATAGAAGAAGGCCAGCCCTTTATTGAAGCAAAGCTCCGGGGAATCCTGGAACTGCCTTTGATTATCAAAGGCAAATTTGATGAAACCATGCCGAGGGCCGGAGAGCTCGATCCCGACAATGTGCGTGCGGGTCTTGGATTGAAAAACCGCTCGGCTTCCATAGAGGTAAAACTTCCCGCAAGGCCTCCTCAGCTTTGTCAAGGCTGTCCGCACGGCGACAGTTATACGGTGATAAAAAAATCGCTTGAAGGCTGCGATTCCGCCGCGGTTACTTCTGACATAGGATGTTACGCATTGGGGGCCGCCCCGCCCTACTCTGTTCCTGAAACCATTGTGTGCATGGGCGCTTCCGTGGGCATGGCAAAGGGAGCCGCCGACGCGGGAATCACATACGCTATAGGCGTAATCGGCGACTCAACCTTCCTTCATTCGGGGATAACTCCTTTAATTGACGCGATAGCGGCTGATACTCCCATGACGCTCGCGATCCTCGATAATTCGATTGTCGCCATGACGGGTTGTCAGCCTACGATGCTTCCTTCCGCCGGATTCCGCGAGCTCATCATAGGGCTTGGAGTTGATCCTGAGCATGTAATTGAACTGGAAGCTATGCCAAATAAACAGGATGAAAACATCACCCTCTTTAAGAAAGAGATGGAATACCGCGGGTTATCGGTGGTGATTTTTAAACGGGAATGTATCGAAGCGTTCAGAAAAAGGCAGAAAAAGAACAAGGCGCAGACCGCACAAAACGCAGGAGGAGAAGCATGAAAAAAGATATTATCCTTGCCGGAGTCGGCGGTCAGGGCGTTCTTTCCATTGCCGCGATGATTGCGGAAGCCGCCCACAGCGAAGGCCTTAAAGTCCGTCAATCGGAAGTGCACGGCATGGCCCAGCGGGGCGGAGCGGTATTGGCTCATCTTCGCATAAGCGATAAAGCTATCGCGTCCGACCTTGTTCCCAAAGGATGCGCCGATTTGATTATCTCCATGGAACCCATGGAAATCCTCCGTTATTTAGATTGGCTTGCGCCGGGCGGTGTCCTGGTGACGGCGGCGGAACCTTTCATGAACATTTCCGGTTATCCCGATATTGAACGCGTTTATTCTTCAATACAAATTATTCCTAATTCCCATATTGTTGAAGCCGCAGGATTGGCAAAGGAAGCGGGGCTCGCAAAATCGGTGAACGTAGTTATCGTTGGAGCGGCATCGCCTTTTCTGCCTTTAAAAATGGAAAGCCTGGAAGCGGTTATCAAAAAGCAGTTTGCTTCAAAAGACGCAGGCGTGATAGACGCAAATCTGAAAGCTCTCGCTTTGGGCAGAGCCGCTCTCGCATTGGGCGGCGAAGAATCCGCTGAAGCGGCAGCCGAAGAGGAATGATCGATCATGGATATCCAATACTGGGATAAAGAAACGGAATGCCTTCCGAGGAAGGATTTGGAAGCGCATCAGCTGCAGGCTTTGAAAAAAATTGTGGATCAATCGTTTAAAACGGAATTTTACAGTAAGCGTTTAAAAGACGCGGGAATCAATTCCGGCGATGATATAAAAACGCTGCAATGTATACGGCGGATTCCTTTTACCACAAAACACGATCTCCGTTCCGCCTTTCCTTATGGAATGCTTGCGGTTCCCAAGTCCGATGTGGTCCGGCTTCACGCTTCAAGCGGAACAACGGGGATTCCGACAACCATCTACCTTACGAAAAAAGACATAGAGGCGTGGGCTTCCTATATGGCGCGCTGTATCTACGCGACAGGCTGTACTAGAGATGATGTTTTTCAGAACATGATTACTTACGGACTGTTTACCGGGGGACTGGGGTTCCATTACGGCGCCGAAAAAGTCGGCATGATGGTCATTCCTTCCGGTTCCGGCAACACCGCGCGGCAGTTTAAATTGATGCAGGATTTTGAAACTACCGTCGTCCATTCGACTCCCAGTTTTCTGCTTCACGTTGAATCAAAGATGAGGGAAGAAGGCGTTAAGCGCGGCAGCCTAAAACTGAAACGGGCATTTGCCGGTGCCGAACCGTATTCTGAAGATACCCGGAAACGGATTGAAGCGCTTCTCGATATCGATGTGTTTAATTCCTACGGCCTTTCCGAAATGAACGGTCCCGGCGTGGCCTTTGAGTGTCAGCACAAAAACGGCCTGCATATTTGGGAAGACGGGTACATCGCGGAAATTATCGATCCTGATACGTTGGAACCGTTGCCGGACGGCGAAAAGGGAGAACTCGTCATCACGATTCTTTGCCGGGAAGCGTCTCCTATTCTGCGTTACAGAACGCGCGACATTACATCGTTCTATACGGAACCTTGTTCCTGCGGAAGAACCCACCGCAGGCTTCACCGGATTACCGGCCGCTCTGACGACATGCTTATCGTTAACGGGGTGAACCTTTTCCCCAGCCAGATTGAAGAAGTGATCATGAACATGAAAGAGGTTGGGAACAATTATCTTATCGTTGTGGAAAAGGAAGGAGCCCTCGACCGCCTTACCGTTAAAACCGAAGTCAACGCGGATAATTTTATGGACGATTCCCGGCCGATGAACGCGCTCAAAGAAAGAATCGCCCGGACCTTGCAGGTTTCCATTTCGATAAATCCCAGGGTTGAACTTCACGAAAACGGATCGCTCCCCGTGTCGGAAGGCAAGGCCGTGAGGGTAATTGATAAACGGCCGAAGGATGTGTGATATAATACAGTAACATTATCCGCTGGTGATTGGCATGGATAGAAGCAAGAATTTAATTTTGAAAAATGGAGAAGATATTACTGAAGATGTAATTTCCTGCAAGCATAATATTGCAAAAAATCAATATAATATTATGTATCGTAATGGGAAAACATATTTTCACAAATTTGATTCAATCGAATGGATAACGAATCCGAAATCAGTATACCCAAATTCTGTACGTATCACACGAATGGGCAGGTCCTTTTTTGATATAGAAACAATACATGTATTTTCAGGTTTGGCAGAGTATTGGCATATTCGTTTTGCAAATGGGAACGAAAAAATGTATCTGCGTTCGGATTTAGATGTTACACAGTCTTGTCTCAATGATAAAGATGCGAAAAATTGCTTGGAATATTTACGGGAAATTGCTAAGATCAATAACTTAAAAAGTGAAGACGGGAAAAATCTTCTTGCAGAGCAATATAGAAAAATAGATTTTGTCGGATATGACACTGCTCTGGCTGTTTATTTGAATCCGGAAAAACCCAAGCTGCAGGTTTTTTCAAACAATAACCTCATATTTCCGTTCGGCGGCAATGAGAGCCAGTTTAAAGCAGTAAAAAATGCTTTAACTAATCAGATAAGCGTGATTCAAGGACCGCCAGGTACCGGCAAAACGCAAACTATTTTGAACATTATCGCCAATCTGCTTGCGGCAGGAAAAACGGTACAAGTTGTTTCTAACAATAATTCCGCAACACTTAACATACTTGAAAAATTGGCTTCTCCTCAATACAACATGGACTTTCTTGCTGCTCCTTTGGGTAGTGCGGCGAATAAAGCATCCTTTCTTGAGAATCAGACCGGATGTTATCCCGATAAGTCTGATTGGAAAATGAACATTCTCGATAAATTTCAATTGAAACTAAAAATTGAATCGCACATAGAAGATGTAACAAATTCTTTCGCCGATCAGGAACGCCTTGCAAAAAAACTGCTGGAACTTGATTCGTTCAAAATGGAAATAAAACACTTTGAACAATATTGTATTGAAACCAATTTTGTTTCTCCAAAAAATCAAATAAAGCAAATAATGGATTCCAAAACAATCATGCAAATTTTGCAGGAATGTTCTGCGCTTTTAGAGAAACGGAATCGAGTTGCGTTTTGGTTCAAGATAAAATATGCTTTGATTCATCGTATTGCAAATTGGAACTATTTTAAAAATAGTTTTTCGATAATGATTACATTTTTTCAAAAATTATTTTATGAAGCTAAAATACGTGAACTCAATGGTGATATTACTGCATTAAAAAATAAACTTGAACTAATGGATGTCAAAACAAAAATGAAAGAACTCTCCGAATGCTCGATGGCTTACTTGCGTTCAGTATTGTTTGAGCATTATGGAGATAATACAGAACGCAAAAAATTTGACAAAGATGATTTCTGGAAAAATTCTTCTGAATTTGTTCAGGAATATCCAATTGTTCTCAGTACAACTTTTTCTTCAATAAGCAGTTTAAAAGGTGTAATATACGATTACCTGATAATGGATGAAGCATCTCAAGTTGATCTTGCAACCGGTGCGCTTGCGCTTTCATGCGCCAAAAATGCGGTAATTGTGGGCGATCTTAAACAGCTTCCTAATATTGTAAGCAAAGAGATGAGAGCTCATTGTAACGGAATATTTGATTTTTTTAAACTCCCGCAAGGTTATTCTTTTTCTGAAAACAGTTTTCTAAAATCTGTATGCAGTATTCTTCCTGATGTTCCTCAAACAATGCTTCGGGAACATTATCGTTGTCATCCAAAAATTATTGGATTTTGCAACCAAAAATTTTACAATAATGAACTTGTAATTATGACGGAAGATCATAATGAATCGAATACATTAACTGTTTTTAAAACGGTTGAAGGAAATCACCAGCGTGATCATATTAATCAACGCCAAATTGATATTATTATCAATCAAGCATTGCCTTTACTTGATAACATAAATCTGGAACATATTGGAATAATCGCTCCTTATCGAAATCAGGTCGAAACAATGAAACGGCAAATTAATTCTGATAAACTTGAAGTTGATACAGTGCATAAATTCCAGGGACGTGAGAAAGATACAATCATACTCACTACTGTTGATAACGAAATTACAGATTTTTCTGATGATCCCTATCTTTTGAATGTAGCAATTTCCCGTGCTAAAAAACATTTAATACTTGTGGTATCAGGAAATGAACAACCTGTTGATAGTAACATACATGATTTGATTTCTTTCATTGAATATAATAGCGGGAAAATAATTCAAAGTGAAATTCGGTCGGTGTTTGATTTACTTTACCGTCAATATACGAATGCCAGAATAGCTTTTTTACAGAAGCAACGGAAAGTATCGGCTTATGATTCGGAAAATCTCATATACCATACAATTGTTGATATAATTGAAAAACGTCAAAGTATGATGCTTAATGTTGTTTGTCATCATCCATTATATCTGCTTTTACGCAGCACAGAATATTTAAATGATAACGAACGCCGCTATGTGATGAATCCTGCCGCTCATGTAGATTTTCTGATTTATCATCAAATGAGCAAAAAGCCTGTTCTTGCTGTCGAAGTGGATGGATTTCATTATCACAAGAAGGGAACCCGCCAATATGAACGTGATATGACAAAAAATCATATTTTGGAATTATACAGAATTCCGCTATTACGGCTTTCTACAAATGGAAGTAAAGAACAGGAAAAAATCGAACAGTTTTTAGATGATTATAGTCAAACAAACCAAAACTATTTGACTATTTCCGATCTAAGTGTTTCTGAAATAAGGAATTAACTAATTCATTATTTCAGAAACTTACATTAAAGGAGTATACCACCAATAATTTCTATGACAACAAGTATCCCTGAAAAGTGCCCAGGGATATTTGATTGGAAGATGTGGGAGGGGGAATTGCAGAATCTTCATAGAATGGTACAATTTACAAAAGTTTTTCCTCATATTAAGATTGTATCGCCGTTAGCGACATAATTGGACAGGTCTCATTTTGTTGAAATTCTGTTTTTGGAAATTCAAGAAGCATTACTGTTCCATACAAATGACATGAAGAGCGTCTTTAATAAAATGTAATTCCCGGATTCAAGAGCGAAGAGCNNACTTACATTAAAGGAGTATATCAATAATTTTATAGCAATGACGATGATAATAATGTTATAAACGTGTTAGGTTTTTGTACGGTAAAAGAAGGGGATAATTATGTATGAAAGGATGTTAGATAAAAATACTGTTCCTATCCCCAAAAAAATTAAAGAATATATGGGGAAAGAAGCAGTTGAAAATAGTGAAATATTAAAAAAATCTTTAAAAAAAGTATTGGATTTGAATTGTGAATTGAAATTTCCTTTTGGAAATAATTACGGCTGGGGATATAAAGTAAGCAGTAAATCAAAACATTTGTTTTATCTGTTTTTTGAAAAAGGAAGTTTTACAATAATGCTGCAAATAAGCAAGATAAAAACAGAAGAAGAACTTGCTAAATATGATAAATTATCGGAAAAAGGAAAAACGTATTGGGAAAACAGGTACCCGTGCGGAGAAAACGGCGGCTGGATACAGTACAGGGTAATAGATAAAAAAGAGTTAAAAGATATAGGAATATTTTTAAGCATAAGAACCAAAAAAGAAATCGAAATATAAAAATCTCTCATAGCGGTTTCGCTAAAGATTGACAAGACAAGAGAAATATACCATAACATATAACAAGGACTAATACCATGAAAAGAATATTGTTGGGATTATTTTGTTTATTTATATTCATCGACTGCAAAAATTTGGAACCCGATTTCTTTGTTGCTCAAGATGTAAGAGAAAACATACTTTGATGAATAAGCGTAAAACAGCCTGTCGTACCATACATAATGGGGAAATGAAACAAGGAGTGTATTTATTAGGAAGAAAGAATGTCTGGAACGAATCGCAGAAAGTATTGAGGCATAATACGGTGAGGAAACCCGCAGCCGGATATTTGAAGACATGAACAACATATATAAGGATCATGCTTCCACTTGTGAATTTTTTCATAAGTTCGTTCTTGAAATGGACATGCTTAACGAGCGGTGAAGGCTGTACGACTGCTATATATTTACCGGAAAAGGGATAATGGAGCCGGTTAGTTTTCACGATTATTTTTTCATCATCTATGCAAAAAAGTAAGAAATCAGATATAATAAAAAAACGAAAACAGACACACTTATCCGAAATGAAGGAATGGAAATACTATGATTTTTAATCCTGAATATGAATCGATGGAAAGGGAAGTACGGCGGCAGCTTCAATTTGCCCGTCTCAAAAATCTTGTGGAAAAACTGTACACAGATGTTCCTTTTTATAAAAAGAAGATGGATGATCTCAAGGTCAAACCGCATGATATTACGTGTTTGGCGGATATCGCGAAACTCCCCTTCACCACAAAAGACGACCTGAGGGAAACGTATCCTTATGGACTTTTGGCTTGTCCCGTATCGGAGATTGAAGAAATACACATGAGTTCCGGTACGACAGGCGTTCCCGTTGTTAACGCGTATACGAGGCTCGACATAGAGAACTGGGAAGAGGCGATGGCGAGAACTTTGGCCGGAGCCGGAGGAACACGCAACGATACGGTGCAGAATTGTTTCGGTTACGGACTTTTTACCGGAGGACTCGGCGTTCATTACGGCGCGAAACGCCTGGGCGCAAATATTATTCCCATGAGTTCCGGCAATACCCAAAAACAGCTCATGGTCATGGAATCGTTTAATTCGACGATTCTTACCTGTACTCCGTCTTATGCCCTTT
>DBDH01000055.1:10463-16980 GCA_002293455.1 Treponema sp. UBA937 | reverse complement strand
AAAGCCGGATGTTTCGGCGCCGAACCCTGGAGCCAGAACATGCGCCTGGAAATTGAAGAACGCTACGGCATCAATGCTTTTGATATTTACGGTTTGACGGAAATCACCGGACCGGGAGTTGCCTTTGAATGCGAAGCCAAAAACGGCCTTCATGTAAACGAAGATCTTTTCTATCCGGAAATTATCGATCCTGAAACGGGCGTTCCGCTCCCTGACGGCGAAAAAGGCGAACTCGTGTTTACCACGCTTGTAAAGGAAGGAACACCGCTCATCCGTTACCGCACGAGGGATGTAACCTGCTTCAGCCGTGAAAAATGTTCCTGCGGAAGAACCACGGTGAAAATGCACCGCCTTTTCGGCCGCACCGACGACATGCTTATCATCCGCGGGGTAAACGTATTCCCCAGCCAGATCGAACACGCCCTCATCGACATTGAAGGTACGGATCCGCATTACGTGATCGTTGTAGACCGCGGGGCTAATCACCTTGATGAAGTGGAACTTCACGTTGAAGTCAAGAAGGAACTGTTCAGCGATGAAACGCGGGGCCTTGAGGAGCTGCGGAAAAACATCGAGAATGTCATGAAATCCAAACTGGGTATTTCCATGAAGATTAAACTTGTGGAACCGAAATCCATCGAACGGAGCATGGGAAAATCCAAGAGGGTTATCGATAAGCGAAATATTTGACAAAAGAACGGGAAGAAAAAGCGGAGAATCTTATATTATTCCTGATTTTGCTCTGTCATGTGAAGGATGTAATTGTGGTTTGTACCCAGAAGTTTGCTTCTGGGTTCTTCATTCAAGAGTGAATGTACACGTATAGGTGTTACATCCTTCCCTACCCGCCTCTCTGTTCTACGGTATTTTTAGCATTAATTGAATCCCGGCAAACACAAGGATATTTATAATCTACTCTTATTTGCAGCATATTATACAATGTGAAGAAAAACAGCTTTCCTGAAAAAAAAGAAACCTGCTAATTCTTTACCAACAATGTTGTAAGATAAAGAACTAGCAGGTTATGGGGAGAGAAGGATTCGGACCTTCGAAGGCTGAGCCAACAGATTTACAGGGCAGCCACTCCCTCATATTTTAACTAATCTAAGCTAATATTGCCCTTTTTCTAGCAAAAAGTCAATATATTTTCATTTTTTCATCATATATTGTCCCATTTTGACACAATAAAAGAAATACTGTTATATCATTCTATGTGTCGTTTTATATGTCGATTTTTCAACGAAAAAACACCCTTTGAACACCATTTTAGGATAAAAAATGAAAAAAATAGCTCTCACACAGAACAGACTTTTAATCTGTTTACCCTAAACTGGCTTAAAACGGCTAATGATAAAGCCTTATTGTAACTTTATAAGGTCAAAATCACTCCGTTACGCTACGCTTCACTCCGCGATTTTCTCAACTCATTAACACCGCCCTTTTTGCACTGCCTCAAAACGCTACCAAAACCTTCAACCGCCATCAAAAAACCTCAACCCCTAACCCAGTGCAAAAACCCCGGCACCCCGCCCATCCGCAATGTGATACCTTGCTCGTCGTGGTTAAGACCGTGGGGAAATTCTTCGTCGCACCCACCCTGCCTTATTCTTCACAACATTATTGCGGTGGCAATATTAAGCAAGGGTCAGCCGTAGCTGCCCCTCGAAAGGAAGAAAATAGTGCAAACGTCCATGTTTGCACTATTTTCTGTTCGCAGTCGGCATCCGTGCCGACCCACCGCAATAATGTTGAACTGGTTCTCAGCTCAAACCTCCGTGCTGCCTATTCGTGAAGTAAGAACATGTTTCCAACTGTCCTTTGGTACAATATGGGACAGTCCAAGGGTATAGGGTACTCTACGGTTTTCCCCCCTTGCCGCCCCCCAGACCCCCCGGCTCACCCCCCTTTCCCTGCTAAGGTACCGGATATAGCTGGGGGCGCTCAATATGGGGGCAAACCTTCGACGACCTCCGGTTGCCCTATACCCTTGCCGTTAATCGCTTTAACTGATTCCTCACAGCCCACCCGCCTGATAGATCACTCCCCACGGCTTCGTCTGTATGATACCTTGTCCCAAATCACCGCAATTGATACCTTCAAACGCCATAGACGCCAGTCTTACAGACAGGCTTGCCTTGTCGTAGGCGATGCATTAACACGCAACTCGCACACAATTACCTTGAACCGCATGATGATACTGTTACGACGATGAAGCAAACACCGTATAACCCGCCAGCCTGCGGCAGACGGGCCGGGACCGTGATAAGCCTTTACCCAGCTTCGCCCCGATACAAGTCCCGCAAGGCGAGACCTTTACTCGGCACGAAACTTGCATCGGGCATTTCTCTTGATATACTGCCGATTTGTTCCCGATGAGATAACAACTTGTAACGCCTCATGCCCGGCTGTGCCGGGCGCCTCCATGTACGATGTATGATATGTTCAGCGTTTTCCCCTCTCTATATCTCTCTATATATTAATTCTTTTATTTAATTTTTATTACATAAAATACATAAAAAAAGAATAAAGATATATATAATAGTAATAAAGATATATAAAGCATACTTCTAATCATGTATCATAACACCGATTTTTACCTGATTAAGATACATTTCATGTAGGATTATCATACATTTTTTGATGAAGGGGGGCGTACGCGGCCGTCAATTTCTGCCACTTTTTGTAACTACGATTTTTTTTTCATGTTCAATCGAAAAATAGCACATTATTCGCTGTTTACCAAACAACAAAAAGCCTATCCCTGCATACTCCTGATATGCAGAAATTGACCGAGAAAAGTATATCTATGTATTCACAACGAATCAAACGGGGCGCACGGGGGAATCGGTAAAAGCACCTAACAGGGACAGGGTGTTAAGAATTTTGCAATGTTTTTGGAGCAGAATAATTCTTACTCCATTTTAATCTCACTGTAATACTTGATTCTGTACTGACTGATGAAATAATAATTCCTGCGTCAGTAGTAAGTCTAACGGAAAATTCAACCTCCACCTCATCAGAAATATTTTTGATAGCATCAGCAATACTGGAAGAAAATGTTTTAACTTGAAGTAAAACATTATCAAGATAGTTTTTTCCCTTTTTCAAAATGTTGGGACTGGATACTGATTTAGAACCCAAGTGTTGATTCGATAAATTGCTTTTTTTATTTGTTCTCTTGTACTTGGGCAGATTACTTGACATTCGGATTCCTCTCGAAGGTGTTACCCTTTCTAGGAAAGGACTAGATGCTGCCTCAGAAACTGTGGTTTGATTTTCTGTAAAGATATCTGATGTTTCCAAATAGATTTCCGTATTATCATCCAATGGTATCTGAATCAACTGTGACATTGTCAATCACTCCTTTGTATGATTATCTGTAAATCATTTCTTTTAATTATACGTAGGTTGTAATGATTTGTACAGGTTTTATTGATTCAATTTTTCTGGGAAAAAATGCTTTTTGGCTTTGATCATTCGGATACTTTTTCTCCTTGATTCACGGCATGTGTCAGATCAAATTTTTATTATTACATATTACTGTATTATGTAATAGATGATATTCATTGCTCATTGCTCCCTGCTCATTTCTCATTATTACTTCGCAGCCCAACCCCCACCCAGAATTTTGCTTCTGATCTCCGTATCCGCTGGAATCCCATCTCCTGCAATCGCAAAGACAAAAACCGCTCACTGCAAGCGTGTTCATTGTTCTGATTACACCAATCCTGATACGCCTTGAACAGTTCCCGAACTCTGATAGAAAATCTTGCATCAAGTATACAGCACTCTTTCACAAAGTTACCGATAACGTCCATTTCACCCCGGTAGTCTTCGGTTGCGTTAAGAATCGATTTCGGAACCTGTAACTTTTCTTTCTGCCATCGTCTCATCCCTTCCAAAAGCCAGTTCAATATTCCGCTTGCTTCCGCACGTAATTTTTCCTCAAGGTTCTTATCCTGTTTCTCATCCGGTATTCTTGTCGTAAACGGAATCAGCTTGATACGCCGCCAAATCCCGTGATCAGTCCCCTTGATAACCGGCTTATGATTCGTTGCCATGAATATCTTAAATGTCGGCACAAAGTTAAAATACTCCCCATACAAGAACCGCGCCGTCATCTTATCATTTCCCGTAATCTGCTTGATAATCGGTTCAGACAATCGTTTCCCCTGTTCCGCCTCTGTAGTCGTAACAAAACGGGTTCCCCGAAGCCGCGCAATATCATTCGTGTTCTGGTCTCCTGATTTTCTCATGAATGTTTCTGTCGGCGTAGCGATAGCGTAATCTCCCAGTAAGTACATGATCGTATTGAGAAACGTAGATTTTCCATTCGCCCCCGTCCCGAATAAAATGAACATCGTCTGTTCAGTGTTATCACCGGACAAAGCCCATCCACACGCAGTCTGTACGAAGCTCATCACATCAGATTTATAATCCATGATCTCACGGATAAACTGTTTCCACAGCGGACAATCAGCCTTCTTGTTAAAATCGACATTCGCAAGTTTGGTAATAAAATCACTCTGTCTGTGTTCCCGGAACATTCCTTCTTTCATGTCAATCGTTCCATTCTTCACATTCAAAAGCCAGGGATTCGCGTCCAGTTCTTCACTCTGAATGTTGTAGTCTTCAATCCAGCTCGCCGCTTCAATAAAGGCTTTTCTTCGACGAACGCTTTCACTCATCATGCCGAACTTTTCAATTTCGATACGCTCGCGGTAATCATCGGTCTTGAGGAGTTCATCATAGATATTGCGAACCGTTAAAAGCCCCTTTCCATGAATCAACGCTCCGCTTTCATCCGTCTGCCAATGCGTACCATTCCAAACAAGCCATTTTTTCCAAGCTGGAAGATAGCGGATATTATCCCCATGCTCACGGACAAAACGCTCCGCATTCGTGGCGTCGGTAAACTGAACCTTTCCCTTCTTCAAATCGCTCAATCGCAGATAAACGCTTTCATCACCAACACGATCTGCCATTAAAACCCTTCCTTTGTCAAAACCTGTGTGTACACCTTGTACCGGTACCGCAATAAATCAAATGCCGTTTCTCTAGTGGCGGGAGGAAGCTCCCGGAGACATCGTTTAAACATCAGATACAAGAGCGTCAGAGACCCCGGCTTCCGCAGATACTCTTTATTTTTGAAGAACACGCAAGCTCTATATTCATCATCCGGCATATCTTCCCTCCGAATCTGATACCACCGAATCAAATCATCAGCCGCCTCAATCTCATGCGAAGCGAATTCCTCAAGCCTCCTCCGCTGTTTCTTCACCCGTTCCAAATACTTTTCTTCCGCAGTCTGTCTTTTCATACACGTATCCCTACTGGTAAAAATAGCAAACCATTCTTACCATCACTCATGAGTAAATCCTTTCATTGCTCATTCCTCATTGCTACTTGCTCATTGCTAATTGTTCTCTACCCAAACCCCTCATTGTACACAAACACTTTCGCCGCTTCTCCCACAGCCGTCCGGCCGTCGGCAAATGTAATATAAGCCCAGAACACCCACCAACCAGAAATATCAAGCTCCCCCTCGATTACCTCATGAAAGATAATGCCTTTCGTTTCATCCGAAACAGCGGCGTTCATTTCTCCACAAGAGTTGTTAGGCTTTCGATATTTGATAATCACGGAAACAATCCCTTCGAGATTGCAAAACGTCTGTAATATAATTCGTAACGCCGATTGTCCTTTGAATATCTTTCCCATATCTCCCCCTTAGATGATTTTACTCTCAAGTGTTATTTCACGGCTGATGCATGACTTGAGTATCAATTCTTCCCGTGCCTTCAAAAATCGCCGAATGATATAATCCCGTATGAATGCCCCGGTAACAATTTTCACAAAGAGCGCAAGACTCCGAAGCACCAATCCATCGGCTTGTACTGCATCGTTGTTTCTTCTGTGATAATCCGCTATGTGTGGAATCTCATCCGTCATATCTGCTCTTGTTTCCAAAGTTTTGATATACTCCGCTGTCTGCTTTGTTGTCTCATAGAAAACGGCATTATCATTCACAGAACGAATAATCAAAACGGAAAACTGTTGACGGTCAGTGTTTTTCACATGCTCAAAAATACTTCTCATAAATCCCTGAATGCGTTGTATTCCAAATCGAACCATAATCATTTCAGAACATTTTCTAAACAAATACCGCATCGTATTAATGCCGGAATGTATTTGTACCTGTTCAACCGCTTTACGGTAAAAAGCAGGAACTCTTTTTGTAATCATCGTAGTTCGAGCCGTCATCACACATGTTCTGATGAACGTTTCAATTCGTTTTATGTTGGAATTAACTCGTATGCTTTGCTTGAGGCTCCGTTTAAATGATGATGTTCGTTTTCTTGTATCAGTGAGCTTCACCCCTTGCGTCAAAGTCCGCACATAATTTTGAGCGGACGTATAGCTAAAGTACATCGATAATTTAAAATCAAAATAATTATTCTTATCATAGAGCGGATAGGTATTCGATATTTCATCTTCATGAAAATCTTTATAACAT
>DBDH01000055.1:0-10354 GCA_002293455.1 Treponema sp. UBA937 | reverse complement strand
CCTTCATTCATGGAACGCCTGGACAACGGAACATTGTTATTGTCAGAATACAACACCGGCATACATCTTCCCTCATAATCTGATTCATACGCATACACATACGCTGTAGCTGTGTTGTTTAATTGTTCAGAAATGAGAAACCGATTTACCGCTATGCTCACTTCAATATACAATTGGTAGTAATCTTCATTATCGGGGTCATACCATGTTGTTTGACTTCCTACAGTCGTTGTCCCCACAGTCGGGTCAACCACAACCGGATATTTCGCTTCACTCAAAAATGATTCCGGAATAATGATCAAGAGTTCGTTCCCAACAATAGATAAATCGCCCCAACACCATTGATCTCTAGCGTCAATGATTTTCGGTCTATGAATATGACACAGCTTCCCGGTTCCATCTCCTACAAGCGTCTCTTTTTTATAAACCGCATAAGACCCCTTGAGAAAATCATCCAACACAAAGTCAGGCTGTCTCAAAAAGTCAAAGCGTTCTGCACCCTCCATGCGTAACGCAATGATATTACTCTCCGGTTCACAAAGCAGAATACAATCATATTCAAATGCTCCGTCATTTAATATCGTAAATCGATGAGACCGTTTCCTGCCCTTATACAAAAGCCGTTTTCTATCACCCCGAAGCGTAAACCCTTCATCATCAGCAGGAACAAACCGCAAATCACAAGCATCACCAAACCGCGAAAGCCCCCAAGCCGGATTCTTCTTCCCAAGCGAAACCGTAAGCGGAAAATCATTCAAGGACTGCTGAAATCTCACACCATCATGCTTCATTGCCCATTCCTCATTCCTAATTGCTCATTGCTCATTGCTCATTGCTCTTTTTCCCCGCCACGGATGGCGGTACAATAATTCTCATGAAGTTTTGTTTACAAAACTTCAAAGTATAAAAACGGCAAGGATGCCGTTTTTATACTCATTGCCCCAATATCGTTATCTCCCAAAGTATTTGAAGCGTATCGCTTGTCGTAACATTCACCGCAGGCGTTATCTGTGCATAAGCCAAACAATTCGCAGACGTACCATTCCCATTCAAGAGACACGCTTCATTGATGCCGTTTGCGTTCAACGCACCGGCCGCGAATGTGGCCCGATACGTAACCGTTGTATCTCCGGTACTTCCCCATGCGGCTTTCAACGCCGGATAATTCGCGTCTAACGCTTTCATGCTTCCAGTTGCGGTATTACACCGGGTATTCGTTTTCGCGCTGTTCCCCGTCCACCCAGTCCCCACCTGAATATATCCCGATGCACTTGATACCTTCGCTTTCGCAGGAGAGGCCAACAGCGCATCGGCAATCAAAGCGTCCCCCTGCCGGGTAACAATGTTGTGATGACAAGTTATCATCTTTCGTCCCTGTACATGAAACACACGCCGAAAAAAACTAGGCTTCACCTGTTTCACATTTCCGTCCTTATCCAACACCTGTACTGTGACCAACCCACGAATTCTTATTTTATCCTTCATTTTCTCACCTCTCTTAACATTTCTCATTGCTCCTTGCTAATTACTCATTAGCAACGTTCCTGTTATTCCCAACGCCAGCCCGCTCAGCAGTCCGGCGATAACCCCAATAACAACATTTTTCCTGCTGTTTGCCTTTATTGTTTCTGCCTCCACCTTCCATAGTTCCGCTGATCGTTCAGCCTCCGCTTTTTCCTGTAACAATTCCGCTTGTCTTTCAAGGGCGGCTAACGCCGCCGCCTTCGCCGCATCCGCTCCGGCTTGCTCAATCGCCTCTTTCGCGGCAACTGAAATATCATCAATCAACGATTCGACTTCTGAATCTGTGAAGTAGATCGTCTCGCCTTCGCTCGAAGTCTCCGACAGCTCCGTCAACTGCTGCCCGAACATCGGAGTCGTCAAGAAACTCATGAGAATCACGATTGAGATAATCCTCCCGCAATAGCTGTATTTCTGTTTGCATTTCCGCATACGTTTCTATCTCCTTGTGTTTGTAATGGTTAACCACCAACGCCAAAACCAACGACATGATTATCACACCAACGACAAACCCGATAATCAACCCCATCCCAAAATCCGTAATCTTTTTCATAATCCCTCTTTTCTCTTTTCTCTTTCCTCATTTCTAATTACTCATTTCTAATTACTCATTACTCATTGCTCATTGTTCATTGTTCATTGCTCACTGTCTTTGTACTTCGATATGATCTTCAGCCCCACAATCCCAAACAACACCATCACCACAACCGCAAACCAAATCCAATCTTTGATATATCCCTGTATCAAAAGCCACGTTGCAATGTAGAGACACAAAGGCTTGAAACCGATCATCTTTGACGGCAGAGCAATGCACCGCTTGAACAAAATGACTATTAATTCCTTAACCGAATGTTCCCAAGTCGGCTTATTTGAAATTTTGATTCCGTCAGAATTGCTCATACTTTTTCCTTCATCGCAGAACGCAGAACCATACCCATATAATCAAACTTGCTGCATACCGTTTTATGAAGCCAATAAAACTCTTTGTATAATCCCTTGCTTTTAGATTCAGAACAAAAGCACAAACGCATTTCTTCTGTTGACTTCGCAGAAACCTTGCAATGCAGACAATCAACACAACACTTAATATCTTTTCTCATTTCTCTTTCTTCATTTCTCATTTCTCATTGCTCCTTGCTCATTGTGTAAAGTAGTCATAGAATTTCGTATCAATCCCGTATCGGGTTTTCCCTTCCTTCGCCAATCGCTCAAGAGCCGCCTTGTCCAATCCCCGAATCAACACATCATGCCCCTGCCTCTGAAAAGAATCCGAAACATCGCTTAATTTCCGTATCTCCGCTTTCGGCTCCTGCGAGTTCAGAATCACGCCGTCATCCACAATCCCCGCAACATGTACAACCGTTCCGGCATACGCCGTCCTGTCTCCATGCCGCTTGGTCTTTTTCGTGACATAGAATACCGCCCGAATATCTCCCTTCCTTGGATTCGGACGAGTAAACACCCGATTGAGTAAATCATCCGCAGTAGTCCTGATGAGCAATCCGGTTGCCGCATACAAAGCCATACACACCGCCCCCGAACAATCGGACGCCTCCGGGTTTTCTTCTCCCCACCCGTAGGGCGAGCCAAATTGAAGCAAGAGAAAGTGAATAAACTTATCCGCTTCGCTCATTTTCTCAAACTGTTTCTTCTCATTTTCAATCAATCGTTCCCACTTAATCATTTACTTACCTCCATTCCGCAAAAAGTTCACAATAATACTGATGAGCAGGGCAGTACCGGAAATCAAAATTGAAATAATAGAAATCCGTTCCTTGTTTCTTTCCGATTCTTTCTTCTCAAGCTGTTCAACACGCCCGATAACATGCGTCTTGAACTCCCTCATTTCTCCCTTGAGTTCTTTCATTTCCGAAAGTGTCTCAACAATCAATCTCCGATCTTCATTACTCATCGTTACAATCTCATTCGCCATTGCTGCTTCCTCCTTCTTCCAAAATTGTAAACGTAGAAACAAACGCAGAATCTCTCTTGTAGATAAATGAGAATTCCGTAATCACACCGGAATAAACATCTTGTTCATTACTCATTCCTAATTTCACATTGCTCATTGCTCCCTGCTCATTCCTCATTGTTAATTGAACTTTCGCCCCGACTCTCGCATTGAACAAAGCCCGATGCGTCTTCACGGTGAATTCCCTTCGTACTTGTAAACGTTCAGCCAATTCACGAATCACCCAATCCTCATAATGCGGTTTACCGTTAATTTCTTGTTCAGAAAAATATGTCCCTGTAATATTCAAGGCAGCAGTCCCAAAGGAAGCGATACCGTCAGCGTCATGCAAGAAACAAGAACGGTTCAAATCTAAGACAATCGGCTTCCCGAATATACATGCCCTTTTCAGATCGCCTTCGCTTTCTCTTGCAAATGTAATGATTGCTTTATCGTGATGTGTTGTTGTATCGTAATGAGTATATGAAAATGAACCGCCCTCATATTCCAGCCGGTTTTCTGCTTCCTCTTGTGAATCTATATCATCAGCAAAAACGACATTCCGCTCCTTGCCGCTTCCATCAAAAAGGTGATACTTCGCTTCATACTTTCCGCATTCAATTTCACGCATTGCGGAATCACGGAAGGGATAATATTTTTTAAATTGTTCATCATACAAAACCGGAGCATCATCATACCGCCATATCTCTTGCTTCTCCAAAGAGACAGGCATATTCACTTTCAACCGAACCGTATTCCGATATAAATCTGCTCGTTCATTTATTCTCAAATAGAATATATCTCTCCCAGAAAGCGTATAAGAACATTGCTCATTGCTCATTTCTAATTTCTCATTTGTTTGGTAAGGTGAATGAGCAAACACAAGCGATTTTTCCGGCGCACACTCCAAATGACAGCGGTATGCAGTCGCCAAACTGGATAGTTCACCCCAGATATTTTTTGATAACTTCACATACGGAAGCTCAACCGGAATCGTAGAGCAGTCAATATCATTAACAGATAATCCCGCACGCTTCGCAATCCCATGCACAAGCGATTTATCGGGGGTAATCTTATCGCACACCACCGAATAGGTGAACACCGCAGGACTCGACCAGTCCCGCTGTTCATCAGTCTTCCGCAGCTTGTAAGATAAGTCTCTCAAGCTGATATGAACATATCTTTTTCTCCCCGGCCCCCGAATATCCTGAATCCCTTTATCATCAATATAAAAAATAAATCTCTGAAAGTACGGCAGTCCCTCACCCAACGAGAATGAAACAATCACTTTTCTGCCGGCACATTCTTCATTACTCATTACTAATTGCTCATTGCTAATTGATATTTCTCCTCTCGCCGATGTCCCGCCCGTCACTTCCTTTAATCCAAAGAATTGCGCTTCAATAATATCACTATCATTGATACATAAAACTTCATTATCAAAATAAATATCAATCTTTATTCGTACCAGTTTATCAGCAGCGATAATCGCATCTTGTAACGCATTATCAATTTCATAAAATTTCATAATGCTTTATCCCCTACGGTAAATGTATCAGCGGAAACAATACCATTTACAAAATAGTGAAGTTGTCCCATTACTGCGTCAGCACTTTCTATGTTTGTTTCATCAGAAATGAGAACAAGATTTCTTAAAGTAATAGAGAAAGTTCCATATCTATGCTCCTCATATGTATTACGTAAAAGATTGGCAGTGATTATCATTTCATCAATGTGTTCCGGTAAATCTGTATCTTGTTCTAAAACTCGTCTAACCCAAAGTTCAGTTATCGTATTCTGTTCTTTATTACATAAAAGCGTAACGCCATAAATATTTTTATATTCCACGAACACTGAGCCTGTCAAAATGTCCTTAATCACATACTGAACATTTTCGCCATAAAAGCGTTCGACGGTTTCTTCTCTCATTGGTTCTTCATCAAGATAAACCGTCGAAGGCATATCACTGCAAACATCTAATTTCAATTTAATAGATTGTTCTCTTTCAATTCGCAATTCAAATGAACCAATCCTACAATCTTTCATAAATTTTCTTTCAGAGCCTCTTTGTTTGAACACATTAAAACCATCGCAATAATCCATAGGCATTAAATACACACAATGTTGATAGAGATTCTTTGTACCAGAAACAAACTCAGGAATAGTTACAAATCCAAAGGTAATCGCAAATAAAATCGGAACAGTTTTCAAAGTTAGCGGAGTAACTACGCACCCGGTAACACCGTTATTTTTTGTTAATCCTCTGCAAATCCCGTTCCCTTCAATCGCAGTTTCTTCTTGAAGGAAAATTAAATCGTCCCGAATTGTTTCACTCACATATGGCACAACAATAACAACATGAGCAGTTTGAATCGCTATCGAACAATCACAACCATTAACGAGCATTTTTTATATCCTCAACAGTTAAACGTAAAAAGATAGTTACGCTCCAATTATCATCGCAATTTTTCACCTTCGGTTTTACATATTTTTTCCCAGTGATAACCGCCCTATCAACAATACCGCCCAGTGTTCTATCTTCATCAATCGCAGTATGCAAAGCCGTTCCATACGCAAAACAATACAGTTCCGCTTCCGCAGCATCAGGAACAGAAAAAGTAACCATCATAGAATAAGCGTCAAGCCGGATAATCCGTTCCTTCTCCGAGCGTTCACAACTTGAAAGAGAAATCACCGGAACCACCACATCACGCCCCTCATAATCCGAAAACTCAACAAGCGGAATATGCAGCAACACTTCACCCAGTAACTCATTCACACGCCCAGATAAAAGTTCTTTAATCGCTCTAATTATTTCATCCTCAACAAACATATTTCACCCCCTGCCTTTTTCCCTAATTGCTCATTACTCCTTGTTCGTTACTCATTACTAATTGCTCATTAGTAACAAATATGTTATACATAAAGATATGAATGTAGCTCTGGAAAAAAGCCGAAAATTTGCAATCAGGGTATATCGTTTATATAAATACCTTTGCGAAGAAAAACGAGAATTCACACTTGCAAAACAATTATTACGCTCCGGCACTTCAATAGGAGCAAACTTAACAGAAGCCCAATATGCTATCAGTCGAAAAGAGTTTTTAGCGAAAGCAACAATATCTTTGAAAGAATGTGCCGAAACAGAATACTGGCTTGACCTATTAAAAGAAATCACTCTTTTATCGCAAGCCGAATATGACAGCATGGTAAAAGATTGCAAAGAACTCCTTCGTCTTCTTATTTCCATAACGAAAACGCTTAAACAATAAGAAAACCTTTTTTCATTGCTCATTCCTAATTGCTCATTTCTCATTTTCATAATATTTTCCTCTTATACGGTTCAAGCAGATTCTTCACATTTTCCGGCATGGACATCTCAAACCCGCTCCCATTGCTCCTTGCTAATTTCTCATTGCTCATTTGCTTAACTCCAATCTGTTTTGACTTATACCGATTAAAATTCCACATCGCCAATTCTAAACAAGCCGCCTTTAAATCGGCCGGAACATCAGCACAGCTATATCCCGCTTCATATATCACTCGTAGGGAATCACAATGTAATGTTTCGATTGCGGAGGATAAGTGAATTTCAAAAGGTATATCTAAATCCGTACCGCAGTCAGGAAAGACAGAGTAAAAGTCAGGTTCTATTATTTCATGTTTAACTTTTCTTTTTTCATAGCTTATTTGCAGAACTTCGCGGACAGGGTATTCATGCAAGTAGAGAGTTAAATCAAACCATTCTCCAAATGACTGGTGAATAATTTTGTGCCGCAATCGTCGTTTGCAATATTGTTCAATCGTATGCGTTGCCGTAACCAAACAGAAATGAGACAGTGAATCATCACGGTCATCTATTCCCAAAATCTGCTTGAATTCCTCAATAGGAATAAGAGAGTATAAAGGCTGTAATGTATTTTCGTTTCCTTGCCCATGCATGGTTCAAGAATAAACAGGCAAAAGTGTGAAAGATATACTTGTTTAGTCCGAATTGTAGAAAAGCGTTTTTTTTATCTTAACATGTTCTCATTTCTATCTTATCGTTTTTCTTCTTTTTTGGCCCCTCATTGAAAAGCCTTGTTCATAAAGCGGTTTGCTAATCTCTTTACGGCGCAGAATAGTTATATTGAGATGCAGAAGAAAGCATTAGCAAGAAAGAAATAAACGAAAAAATGTATTAAGTAATTTTCGAATATTTGAGATAGGATATCATTGATTATATTACTCTAATATTTTTCGTTTTATAAAATAAAAGTTATTATTTCTTTCGAAATTATCTTTATCAAGGAGTGTATTATATATAAAATACTCTATAAGGCTCATTTCTTTTTTCAATCTAATTTTTATTTCGACTTCTAATCCATTATATAAATTTTCACTTATAGTTTCAAATCCAATATCAATGTAATAGTTTACATCTCCACTGTCTGACTTTATTGGATTTGTATAGATTTTATCTATAGTTCCTTGAATAAAACCATATTTATTATATTCGTATGCTTTTACCTCAATATAAACAGATTGTCCAACATCGATAAAAGGTAAATGAATATTATTAACTAGTCCCTTTACTATATAATCACCAGTTAAATATATATCACAGATAATCTCATTTTCAGTTATTTGTAATTTCTCAATTTCATTATAATAATATGTTTCATAGAAATTAATTATTCCATCACATGGAGCAACTACAACTGGATTATTCAAAACTGTTTCTAATCTTTCCTTCTCATGAATAAGAAAAAAAATATCCCTGTCTATTAATTGTAAGATAGCATCAATACTATTTTTTTCTAAATCAATTAATCCATAATTATTTAATTGTTCTATATTTCTTCGATAATTATTTTCTTCTTCTTGCTTTTTTAATTCAATCTTTTTACATTCAAACACAATTTCTTCAAAATCTAATTCTGCCTTTTCCAATGCACTTTGTGAATACGCTCCTATTAAAGATAAATTTTTCATATTCAGATAAAGTTGTTGCCTATATCGGGCTTCTTTTTGATAGAATTCTAAATCCGCATTATAGGAATTAATTATAATTGGATATCTAAATAAAATATAATTTATCAATGACTGGAATGTATCTTTATATGAATTTTTAGCAATAATCTGATTCTCAACTTCAATAATTGCGGATTTTATAGATGTACTGGAATATAAAAATAAAACATCATCTTTCTTTACAAAATCACCATTTTTTACAAAAATATTTTCTATAACTCCATTAATATCACTTTTAATCGATTCTTTCGATTTTGAGATGAGGAAACCATCAATTGAGATGGAATCTTCAGTTTTAAAGAAAAAGAGAGATAATATGAATATGATAAATAGAATAATTATCGACACAAAGAAAATTATAATCTTTCTTTTGAAAACACCTAATAATTCATTCATCTTTAATAAATACTTTCCCTAATGATCTTAAACTAAAAATATCAGTATATTCATGAAAATTATTTTTCAGACAGTAATGTAAAGATGTCTTACTCTCATTATTAACAAGACCAATATAATCGCTTATCTTTTCTTTTACATAATCAATATGATTGACATTATTGCTTAGATTTATTCTTATACGACCTTGAACTTCAAGAAGATGTGTATGATTTTTGATCCTGTTTAAGCAGTTTAAAATGTTTATAAAAGTTTTTATATGTGAATATCTATTTTGATTATTCATTGAATTTATATAAGTAAAACCATATAAAATAACACTCTTTGTAATATCCGTTTTTGAAAGTGATATTTTTTTTAAACAATTGTTTCTCTTTTCCCAAAAAAATATTTTATCAAAATCACTAGGGTTAAAATAATAAATACAGAAAGCTGATTTAATATCATTTGTGTTCTTTTCTTTCAAAACAGTTAAAACAAAATTATCTTTATACCCGTTTTCATGTATTCTTATATCAATTATTTTTGAAGGTACATTTTGAATTTCTGATGTATCTGTAAATATCTGATAGTCAGAAACATTTGCCTTGGCAAGTGATTTCACTATTTTATTTTTTAGAGTGTTTTTATTCATGCCTTATATCCTTTACGATGTTAATACAAAAATCATATAAATCAAGATTGATTACATGCTGCATATTATACAAAAAAGAATAGTTATCATTGGTTAAAATGAGTTTTTTTATAATATCTTGACTAAAATTATAAAACAAATAATTTGATATGTACCTTGTAAGAATATTATCTTCTATTGTGAGTAAGTTAAAGGAATTATTTTTTATTTTTTTATATAAAAAATCTACTGTTGGGATTTCTCCTTCTAAAATATATCTTTTTCTTTTACCAAAAAAAGCAGCAAAAGCTTCATTAAACCAAAGAGGAATTGATTCCTTATTTTTTAAATAATTAAAATATGCATGTGCCATTTCGTGAGCTATTAACTTCGCAAACTCATTTTTCTTATAATCATTAAATATAAATATTTTATTTCCTGTACAAAACCCCTTAATCCAAATGGGTAAATTATATGTATCTCTGTATGTATGATCGACAATACTAATATTCATTGATATTGTAAAAGAAAAATATTCCCGTAATTCTTCATTTTTTTGATTAACTAATTCATTTAAATAATTCTCAAATGCAATGAAACTCATAATTTTATTCCAATAAATTGGTTATTTTGCTGATGTCGTTATCATTGATAATCTCAATGACATAACCATTATCAATATGAATTATCTTCTTTGCTAACAGCAACTCATTTTTATCATGAGTTACAAAAATAAATATAGAGTCTTTAAAATCGTTTTTTATCAAATTAATAATAATATTTTTATGTTGTATATCTAATTCATTTGTAAATTCATCAAACAAAATTAACTTTGGTTTTCTTAATAAAGTTCTTGCAAG
>DBDH01000013.1 GCA_002293455.1 Treponema sp. UBA937 | reverse complement strand
CATCAACTCTTTCCTTTATCAAAGGGCTCGCCAATAGCCTTGGGCGCGTAATCTTTTCCGCTGAAAATAACGAGCGTTACAAGTGTAATCAAGTACGGAAGGATGCTGAAAAATTCCGAAGGCATTTTTTCCAGAGACGGAATATTCACCATGTAGATCGACAGAGCTACGGAGGCCCCGAAAAGCAAAGACGAACCCGAAATTCCTAAAGGAAGCCATCGTCCAAAGGACACCGCCGCAAGGGCAATGAAGCCTGCTCCGTTAATCGTAGTATGGGTATACTGAATCGTCTGGGTCAAAACGAGGCATCCCCCTGAAAGACCGGCCAACAATCCCGATATAAGAACCGCGATGTAGCGCATTTTGACGACATTGATTCCGGCCGATGCCGCCGCCTGGGGATGTTCGCCGCAGGCTCTAAGCCGGAGGCCCCAAGGACGCTTGTAGAGGACGAACCAGGCTAAAACGATGATCACAAGGGCAATCCACGCGGTGGGATAGATGCCAAAAATGCCGGGCTTCATCCCCATTCTGAAAGGCTGGGTTCTGTCCTGGCGGAAGAAGATTTGGCATAAGAATACTGTTACGCCTGTGGAAAGCAGGTTGATTCCCGTACCGGATACCACTTGATCCGCCCTAAGCGAAATGGACGCAAAAGCGTGAATAAGCGAGAATACGAGCCCCGCGGCGGCGGCAATCAACAGAGCCACAGGTACGGAAGCGGACGACAATGTCCCTTCAAGAAAAAATTGCGCGCTGGCCGCCGCCATTGCGCCGATTCCCATAAGCCCTTCCAAGGCGATGTTTGTTACACCGGAGCGTTCACAGATCATTCCGCCGCAGGCCGCGATCAATATGGGAGACATAATCATCAACACAGACGGAATCATTCCGGCAATAATTTCAAAAAAACTCATGATTCTCCCCCTCCTTTCCGGGCGCGTTCCTTCATCTGCCATTCTACAAGAAGGCGGACGCCCGCCCGAAGCGATATAAACACCACAACCAACCCCAAAATAATCGATGTGATCTCTTTGGGGATTTGCCGCCCCTGCATGAGCGGCTGCGCCGATTTAAGCATACCAAAAAGAAGCCCCGCAAGAGCCGTACCAAAGGCCGTGCTGTTCCCGACAAGGGCGACCGCAATTCCGTCAAAGCCGATTCCTTCATTCGCCGCGAGAACCCTGCCGTAATCGAAAGAGCCGAGGGCCACGACCGCCCCCGCAAGTCCCGCAAAAGCGCCGGAAATCGCCATAGACGTGGTGATATTGGCGTTCACATTGATGCCGCCGTATTTTGCGGCGTCCTTATTAAGCCCCGTCGCCCGAAGCGAATAGCCGAGCCGGGTTTTCCCCATAACGAGCCAAAAAAAGATGATGGCGATTATCGTGAGCCAGAGGCCGTTATTCAAGCGGGAATCATTCGTGAGACTCCGCAAAACGGGATTATCGAGGAGGGCCGTTTTCGGAAAGGCCGGGGTTCTGTAGGTGTTGGTTCCCGGAATCATAAAGGTAAAATAGCGCGACGCGTAAAGGGCGATATAATTCATCATAATGGTGGCAACAACTTCCGAAACGGAAAAACGCGCCTTGAGAAAGCCCACAACGCCGCCCCAAACCGCCCCGGCAATGATTGCGGCAAGTACCGCCGTTATCCAGTGGATGCCGGGAATGGCCGGTCCGTAAAAAGCCATAAAAGTCGCCGCCGTCATCCCCGCCACATACTGACCTTCCGCACCGATATTGAAAAGCCCGGTCCGGTTGGCAAAAGCCATCGAATATCCGCAGAGAATTAAAGGCATAGACGCCACAAGCCATTCTCCGATGTAACGGACATTCCACCTTCCCGTCCTAAGATCAAGCCCGGTAACAACCTGCACGATAGCGGAATACATTCCGGAAGGATTCCTTCCCACGCAGATCACCAAAATCGTGGCGACAAGGAAGCCCAAAATGACAACGATCACGGAAACCAAAGCGTCGGAGCCGGTAAAAAGATTGAATATCCGCTCCCCCAAAGGCTTTTGCGATAGTTTATAACACGATTTATTGTAAGATGATTTATCATCAGACATGAAGATTTCCCTCCCTATCATTTTGCCCCGCTTTTGCGCCCGCTTCTGCGTCCGCTTCCACACCGGCCATCATGGCCCCGATCCGCCTTTCATCGGCTTCCGCGGCCGGAACGATGCCGACAACAGAGCCCCTCGAAACGGCGGCGATACGGTCGCAAAGGTTCAAAATTTCATCAAGCTCAAAAGAAACAAGGAGAACCGCGCTGCCCTTGTCCCGTTCTTCCACAATGCGGCGGTGAATATATTCGATGGCGCCGACATCGAGGCCGCGCGTCGGCTGAGACACGACAAGCAAATTCGGGGAAAGATCAATCTCCCGCGCGATAATCACCTTCTGCTGATTCCCGCCCGACATCGATTTCGCGAGTGTCGCAGGTCCCCTCCCCGCCCGAATATCAAACTCGCTTATCAATTCTTCCGCGTGACGATAAATCCCCGGAAAATTGAGGAATCCGAACCGGTTGGAATAGCGCGGTTTCCTGAAACTTTTCAGGATAATGTTTTCATCCACGCGGAAATCGAGGACAAGGCCGTATTTGTGCCTGTCCTCCGGGACAAGACCGATGCCGCTTTCATTCCGGTGATAAATTGACATTCTAGTTATGTCTTTGCCGTTCAGAAAAATACTTCCCGATTTCACCGGAAGCAGCCCCGAAATGGCCGCGACAAGTTCAGCCTGCCCGTTCCCGTCAACACCGGCAACGCCGACAATTTCACCGGCGCGGACATCAAGGGAAAGTTTCTGAACCGCGGGAACGCCCTTGGAGCCGATCACCGTCAAATCTTTAATCTGTAACACAACATCGCCCGGAACGGAAGGCTTTTTATCGATCTTAAAACTGACCGAATGCCCCACCATCATTTCCGCCAATTCGTCTTCGGATGTTTCGGCAACATTAACCGTGCCGATGTATTTCCCCCGGCGAAGAACCGTACAGCGGCTTGCGGCGGCTTTAATTTCCCTTAATTTATGCGTAATTAAGACAATCGTCTTGCCTTCGGACTTAAGACGCTGAAAGATTTCCAGCAGTTCATCGATTTCCTGGGGAGTAAGCACCGCGGAAGGCTCATCAAATATCAAAATATCCGCGTTTCGATAGAGGATTTTAAGAATTTCGACCCGCTGCTGCATCCCAACGGTAATATTTTCGATTTTCGCGCGTGGATCGACTTCCAGCCCGTATCTTTCGGAAAGTTCCTTGACCTTTTTTTCTTCTTTTTTCAGATTCAAGTTCCCCAGGCGGTCTTTTGGCTCCAATCCCAGCACGATATTTTCGGTAACGGTAAAGTTTTTTACAAGCTTAAAATGCTGATGCACCATCCCGATACCGAGCTTTGCCGCGTCGTTTGGGCTCGTAATCGAAACTTCTTTACCGCGTATCTTTATTTTCCCCGAATCGGCCTCGTACAACCCAAAAAGAATGGACATGAGCGTAGATTTCCCGGCCCCGTTTTCCCCCAAAAGCGCGTGGATTTCGCCTTCCTTAACTTCCAAACAGACTTTATCATTCGCCACAACTCCGGGAAAAATCTTTACAATATCCACCATCTCGATGGCCATTTCTATCACCGGTTCAGGCATACGCATCTCCTATTTTTGCCGCTTTTCCGGCAATGAAAATCGAACGACGCCAAACGGCGGCGGCATCTCCTCAACAGAATAATACGGTTTGAGAAAACCTTTTGTTCAATAATCTTACTATAACAGATAGTATGGAATTTTTTAAAGTGAAAAAATGAGATTTTGGACAAATTGTTTGAGGATTAAAGAGTATTCGTTCCAATACGGACGGTTTTACAAGAAGAATACGATTTTTTTGTAAAAAAGAGGAGCAAAACCGCCCCTCTCGCAAACTATACTACACCAGGCCTTTTTACTGTCTGACGTCTTCAACTCCGGAAAGCGAGAAGCCTTCCAGAGTTGTTCTTTGAATGTTATTTTTCAATAACCTCAAGGAAATAGATATTTGTTCCCCCGCCGCCAGATGACTGAAGGGTATAGGTTCCCGCGGGAAGTTCTATCGTCGTGTAGAGCGGAGATGCCCCCAAAGCGGACGCAGTGGCGACCTGAGCATCATTGGAAAGGAAAAGCAATTTTCTATCGGCGCTTCCGGAAGAACTCTGGCATACGATGTTGACGGTCCCGGCAGAGGCCATGGTAAAACTCAGTGTGTTTGTTTCACCGCCGAGCTTGAGCCGCTGAGTATAGGAAACTCCGTTTACATTCTTGTTGTTTCCATCAACGTTTATCGGCTTGGTAGGATCCGGAACATTGAGAGTAAAATAATCGTTATCCCCGATTTTTGTTCCGTCCGCGAAATCTCCAGCCTTGAGATTCGATGCGTTGAAAGCGTATTCAGCTCCTGCAGCCGCTTCTTCCTGTGCGGCGGGCGCGGGCGCAGGCGCGGTTTCCGCTGTTGAAGCGGAATCAGTTGTCCCGCAGGATACAAAAAGGCCGAATATCAGGACCAGCGCACTGGCGAAGATGATTCTGGTTTTTGATGCAATCTTCATTATTATCCCCTTAAAAAACAATATATAAATCATCCTCAGAAAGAAAACTGAAATATGATTTTATACTACATTTTTTCATATTTACGGGGAACTTTGCCGACAACTTTTTGGACTTATACGTCATTTCCACATCAATCCGTACAGCGGACTTTCACCGCCAAATTGCCGCCCATGTTGGGCGCACAAAAAAGGCTGCACCTTGGCAGCCTCCGTCTTAGTTTTCCTTGATGTTGTACTTTTTGCGGAAACGCTCAATGCGTCCGGCAGTATCAACAAGTTTCTGCTTCCCTGTAAAGAAGGGATGACAGGATGAACAAATTTCAACTTTAATGTCCCTTGCGGTTGAACGGGTTTCAATCACGTTCCCGCAGGCACAACTGATCTTTGTCAGCTCATACTTGGGATGAATGCCATCTTTCATGTATCTTATCCTCCGGCTCATAATCTTTTATATCGTACTACACAAAGGGCAATGCTTTGTGATTCCTACTGCGTTAATCCAATCCTGCATTCCTGCAAATTAATCTAACCCGGCGCTGCCGGTGTTCATAGAACGCAGGAATGCTGCATTCCCGCAAATTAATCTAACCCGGCGCTGCCGGTATTCATGGAACGCAAGAATGCTTCATTATTCTTACTTTTCTTCATCTTGTCAATAAGAAGTTCGATGATTTCGATGTCATCAAGGGGATTTATTACCTTGCGGAGAATCCAAATCCGCTGGAGTTCTTCCTCTTTAAGCAGCAGTTCCTCTTTCCGCGTTCCGGATTTCTTGATATTGATCGCGGGGAAAAGGCGGCGGTCGGAAATGCGCCTGTCAAGGTTAATTTCCATATTGCCGGTTCCCTTAAACTCTTCAAAGATCACTTCATCCATACGGCTGCCGGTTTCTACAAGGGCGGTCGAAATAATCGTGAGGCTGCCGCCTTCTTCGATATTCCTCGCCGCGCCGAAAAAGCGTTTGGGCTTATGAAGGGCGTTCGAGTCAACGCCGCCGGAAAGGATTTTGCCGGAAGTGGGCACCGTCTGGTTATAAGCGCGGGCAAGGCGCGTGATGGAGTCCAACAGGATAACCACGTCCCTTTTGTGCTCGACAAGGCGCTTGGCTTTTTCCAGGACCATTTCGGCAACCTGAACGTGGCGCGAAGCCTGTTCATCAAAGGTACTTGAAATAACTTCGGCGCAGACGGTCCGCTCCATGTCGGTAACCTCTTCGGGACGCTCATCAATTAAAAGAACCATCAAATACACTTCGGGGTGATTCTTTGTAATGGCGTTGGCGATTTTCTGCATCATGATGGTTTTACCGGTCCGCGGGGGCGCCACAATAATGGAACGCTGTCCCTTTCCTATCGGGCAAAACAGATTGATAATGCGGGCTGAAATATCTTCGGTCACGGTTTCAAGATCGAGTTTTTCATCTGGGTAGAGGGGCGTCAGGTTGTCAAAGGGAATCCGATTCTGCGCTACGGACGGATCGTCATAATTGACAGTCTCAACCCGGAGCATCGCAAAAAAGCGTTCGCCTTCTTTGGGACTCCGAATCTGACCATACACGGTATCCCCGGTTTTAAGGGCAAAAAGCCGTATCTGGCTTGGACTGATATATATATCATCGGGCCCGGGAAGATAGGAATTCTGAGGGCTTCGGAGGAATCCGTATCCGTCGGGAAGAATTTCAAGAGATCCGTAAGCGTAAATAATGCCGCCCCGTTCGGTATGGGTTTTAAGAAGCACAAAAATGATTTCCTGCTTTTTCATTACAACAAGGTCTTCATGAGAAATCTGGTAACATAAAGCCAGCTCCCGAAGATCCATCATGTTGAGCCGTGTAAGTTCATTTATGGAAAGCCGAGGTTTTCCGTTGTCCTGATCGCTGCGCGGTTCAGGTTTTCCGTAAATGAAGGGCATGGGAGGCAGGTGCTTGGGCAGGGCCGGAAACGGTCCCGAAGGAGCCGCGGGAGCGGAAAGTCCGTTCTGACCACTGTTTGACGCGGCACTTTGCTCATAAGAGCGGGGTTTTCTGCCTCTGGAAGATGATGAAGGATAAGCGGCATCATGATATTGACGCCTTTCGGGGTCTCCGCCTTCCGTTTCCATACCAGAAACAAGCCTTTTGGCATTCTTTACCGGCGCTTTTCTTGGTCTTGTCCGAATCACAACTTTTCCGCTTTGTTCTTCCGAATCGGCTTCACTTTGCCCGGCGGTTTTTGATTCTGATTCAACATTTTCTGTTATTGTCGAAGATTCAGGCTGCGCTTCAGCCCTTTCTTCGTGGCTTTCCAAAGGAAGCTCCCCTTGAACCACTGAGGAAGCATTGTCTGACGCTTCCATACTAACTTTTTTGGATTTTCGCAAAATTGCCATGAATAAAACTCCGTTAAAACAGCTGTCGCGCCCTAATACCTGGGAAAACACACCACGGTTTCCCCATGAGAACGTGAAGAGATGGGATCATATATTTACACGCTTGAAAACACGCATATTTCTTTTCTGATTGCTTATAAACATTTGACAAAGGAATTGTAATCATTTTTATTCTAAACAAGTAGTCTCCATTCTGTCAATAGTCAAACAAAGCATAGTTAACCGTTAGCCGGTAGTAGCTGCTGCCTGTTCATTGCTGATTGTTCCAATATTTCCGCCAATTTTGTCATTACACTGTCCGCAGCCGATTCCCGGATTTCATTCCGGGAGCCGGAAAATTGATGCAATACCGCCCCGGAAGGGAAATTTTTTCCGCACCAGCCTATCCATACGGTTCCGACCGGAAGACCGCTTCCGTCTCCTTCGGGGCCCGCCAAGCCCGTGACGGAGAGTGCTACATCAGCGCCGCTTTTGGCAAGCGCGGCTTCCGCCATCGCAAGAGCGCATTCTTCGCTGACAGCTCCGTATTTCTCTATAAGCGCAGGCGCTATCCCCAGAAGCTTGATCTTTGCATCGACAGAATAGGTAATAAAAGAACCCCAGAAAGCCCTTGAAGCGCCCGGAATCCGGCCCATTGCGCCTGACACAAGACCCGCGGTACAGGACTCGGCAAAAGCGACACATAACGACGCATCAATTAGTTTTTTTACAATTTGATCAATAAAAGATTCAGTCATTAAAAACGCTGTAATTCCGCTTTTATTTCTTCAGTCGGACGGGAAAAAATCTCCACATCTTTATCAACGCCGATCATGCTGCATTGCCCTTCAAATTGCACGCCGTCGGCAATGCGCAGATGCGCCGCCTTAATATCCCCGCGGACTTCCGCACCGGGAAACATATCGATTTTATCCACCGCTTTCACCGAACCAATCACGGTACCGTAAACGATCAGCGACGTTACGGAAATATGATCGGCTTCAACAACGGCGCCTTTATCCACGACAAGGGCGCCTGTGGCCTCGATAGTCCCTTTGAATTTCCCCTGAATCCGAAGCGTTTCCTTAAATTTCAATATCCCGCTAAAACTTGTGCTGTTTCCGAAAACAACCACTGATGCATTTTCTTTCTTTGTCCCGGATATTTTACTCATTACGGCACTGTTCTCCTATGGCAATACTGATTAAATTAACTCTAATCAGTATTGCCCTATTGTTTTTCTCGTTTTTTTGCAAAAAACTGCGAAAAACTTCATTAATGAATGCACTAATGTATTCTCGATTGAATAAATTAGTGCTTCCTTATGCTTCCACAGGGCGGGCATCATGCCGGATATCGTTTTCCAGCGTTTGAAGGCTCATCTCTTTCTTTTTTAAATTGTCCCATTCCATCACGGTTCTTTCGATGTGGGCGTCCAATTCGGCGATATTTTTTCTCACGGACGCGGTTTTTTCTTTTATAAGATGCACAAAGCGCGGTCTGTCGAGATTATCATCCGATAACATGAGGATGGCTTCATCAAGTTCATCCATGCTTTTAAGGAAACTGTCCGCCTTTTCTTTTATATCGATATTGAGCTCTTCCGCGAGGGACAACCTGGAATCGCGGGTTCCTATCTGTCTCAAAAGTTCGCGGTTTCTTAATACCGCCCGAATCCTTGCAAAAACGACGGAAAAATTGTAAGGCTTCGTGATATAATCGTCTATACCGAGTTCAAAACCTTCGACTTTGTCCTTCGCATCGTCCATAGCAGAAAACATAATAATGGGGATTTCCCGGTATTTTGGATCGGCTTTCAAGGTTTTTGTAACCTCCCAGCCTGACATTTTCGGCATAATATTATCCAAAATGATCAAATCGGGAATCGATTTCTTTACTTTTTCGAGCGCTTCAACACCGTTTTCGGCTTTATCAATAATAAAACCAAGTTTTGTGAGCATCACATCAAAAAAATCAAGATTGATCGTCTCGTCGTCGACCATGAGAATTTTCTTCTTCGAAAACATACGTTATCCTCTTTTCTTTATCTTCCTATGACAGCTTGATTATGTCAATCACCTAACTCGTCCGGTGATGTTTTATCTTTTTTACAAACGCTTTTATTCCGCCTAAAAGCAGCATCCCCAGAGAAAGACAAACGCAAATGACCGCGGCATATTCTCCCCAGCGGGTATACAGCGTTTTCCCGCTTCCCAGCGGCACGGTTACCGTCAAATAATTTTCCTCAAAAGGCGGCGCCATAGCTATGACGCGGCCGTAAGGATCTATTCCGCAGCTCTGCCCCGACGCGGTGGATCTTACGACTGAACGGCGGTTTTCCACCGCCCTGAATACCGCCATCCCAAAATGCTGCATTTGGGCGGGAAGGCTGTGCGACCACGCGTCGTTCGAGATATTGACGATATAATCCGCGCCCGCTTTCACAAAATTCCGTGAAAGATAGCCGAAAGTATCTTCAAAACAAATCGGCGTCGAAAACTTCATGCCGTTTATATCAAAAACCGTATATTCCTTTCCCTTGAGCCAAAAATGGGTGTCCGCTTCCACCAGGGCTTGGTGTACCCAGGGAAGCTGTTTCTTATAGGGAAAATGCTCCGTAAAAGGCACAAGGTGAAGTTTCCGGTACTGATTTACGATAGTGCCTCTATCAAACAGCATAGCCGCGTTATAATCAACCCGGTCAATGATGCCGTCTTCGGTCAGCTCTTTCCGCGCGTCATCGTTTCCGATAAGAAAAGGCACATCCTGCTCAGCAAGAAAATTGATCAGTTCCCTCACCAGAAGATACGATGCCTGATCGTCCCTATACGTTTCATGCCAGTAAATCCGGGGAATAAAGGCCGTTTCTGACCAAACCACCAGATCGGGTTTGGGCTCGTCCGCGAGGGCTTCAAGGGAAAGCCGCCTTAATGTTTCATAATTCTTCCGGTATTGCGCAATTCCGCCCCGCCAAGGATCGTTGTTGTGCTGAATCAGCGCGAAATTGCGCGTTTCCGCGTTTCGGAGATCTTCTTTCCCTGTCTGCAATGTAACAATGCCGAAAACAAGGCTTCCCGCCAGGGCAAGGCACCAAAGGATTGCCGGAATTTTTTCCCGCTTGAAAAAATTCAGTATGTTCTGCTTTGAAAATCCTTCTTTTACGCTTCCCGCGAGAAAACCCGACGGAAACACAAGCAACAGCGACACGCCCCAAACGCCGAACACACTCGCGATCTGAATAAGCGGAAGCATATTCCACTGGGAATACCCTATAATGCCGTAGGGATACGCAACAAATCCCAAAGTTCTTACATACTCATACACTATCCACAAAAAACATTGAATAATGTAGCCTTTTTTGGGGAAAAACATATCCGCGAGTTTCAAGAGCGGAAACAGAACGATAAAATATCCGGAACTGACAAGTCCCACGATTAGTCCCGCCATAGGATGAAACCACGTAAGCCAATAATTAAAAAAACCGTAGGAAATAAAACCGTAAAGAGCGCCCCACACCATCGACGCAGGGAGGCTGATTTGACGGACAAGCCAGAAAATGGGAACAAACGCAAACCACGCAAGGAGCGGCAACCCTTCTTCAAATAAGAGATTTGGGAACGCCAACGCAAAAAAAACCGCCGCAAGGAGAAGGGCGGCAATCTGCGTTAAAAGCCTTTTTATCCACGAAGGAATCCCCTTCCGAATATCAGATTTCACTGTCATGAACATTACTGTCTTGTGCGTTATTTGCCGAATTGATGTTCCAAACATCCTGCTTTAACTCTTTACCGGAACGGAACAGAGCAACGCCGTGAGAATTCACGGAAACAGGATCTCCGGTTTTGGGATTCCTAGCCTTTTGGCGGCCTTTGCGGATACGGATTTCAAAAGTTCCGAATCCGCGTAATTCAATAATATGATTACCAATCAGGGAATTTTTTATTTCATCAAGGAAGGAATCAACGACGGTTTTTATATCTTTCCGGCTGATTCCTTTTTTTTGATAAATAGCATCGATAATGTCAGCTTTCGTAACTTTTCCTTCTGCCATGATGCTCCCCGCCCAATCCGCTTCCGGAAATGGGTGAATAAAACAAATCCGCCCTACTGGGCCGCTTTTATTGAATTAAAGAGGCGCTGCATTCTGGACTTCTTCCTTGACGCGGCATTCTTTTTAATAATCCCTTTATTCGCAGCGGTATCAATCTTTTTAATCATATCCTGTAAGGCTGCTTCCGCTTCATTTACATCTTTCTTCTGCGCCAAAACAACAAACTTTTTCGCGCTGGTACGGACAGAACTTTTTACTGCCTTATTTCTAATACGCCGCTCTTCACTCTGCCGATGACGCTTCTCGGCGGAACTATGCTTTACTGCCAAAGGAAAACCCCCAATATAAATTATTCACTAAAAAATACCGAAAATAGAGTTCAAGTTTCCGAAGAACTCTAATAAACAGCCTACAGCAGCCATGCTGCCGAAAGCTAAAAAAATCTTACTTAAATTCAGAAGGACGGCGTTCGGTGCGCTTACACTTTTCACACTCCGCGACGTTCTTTACTTTTCCATTGATGAAATTAGTTTTCATCTTAATTTCTCCCCCGCAGGGACAAAAGAATTTCTGTGTACTTGTTGTTGTACGTGAGTTTTTACTGGCCTGGGCCATAATCATTCTCCTTGCAAAAAATGCATTCACAATACCCGCCTTCAAAAGGCCGGCTCAGGCATTAGAATACTATGACAAGGCTTTAACTGTCAACTGAGATACTGTTCCGTCCTGCTAAAAAAATGATTTTATAAAAAAAAAGATCATATTCTTTATAAAAGACTTGCGTTATATGACTAATATAGATTACTTTATGTAGATACAGATGCTGAATCCGTGGAGGTTTAAGGAGGCCTCGTACACAGTTCTGGATATGGTCCTATGAAAAATTGGTATTAAATAATTTTAAAGTCTTATGAACAGATTGTTTCCACAACTATGTTTTTGGATAATCCTGTTCAAAAGGAGTGAGCTATGAGATTGACTACCCGTGGTCGGTATGCCCTTAGGGCATCAGTTGCTCTCGCCCTGGCAAGTGAGGACGGAGCTCCTGTTTCTATCAGCAATATTGCTGAACAGGAGGATATTTCTTCAGTATTCCTTGAACAAATCTTCTTTAAATTGCGAAAAGCTGGGATTGTAAATTCAGTACGGGGGCCTGGCGGCGGCTTCTGTTTTGCCCAACCATTGGATGACATAACTATCAGGAAAATTCTTGAAGCCGCAGGAGAATCTCTTGCGCTGACACCATGTTTGGAAAAAAATCCGGTTATTTGTCCCCGGCGCGATACATGCCTTGTATCCCCTGTTTGGATGGACCTGGGCAGTTTGGTAAATTCTTATTTTGACAGTATCACTATAGCTTCCATTGTGGAAAAAACAAAATCGGATTATCAAAAGTAGAAAGTTCAACATATTGGCAATATAGCAATGCAGTTCCTTTTTCTGCTAAAATGAAACCATGACAATTTGGTTAGCCAGCGGAAATACGCATAAGAAAAAAGAAATTGCGGCAATTTTTCCTCTTCATACGGTAAAAATCCCGAAAGACGCGGGGATCTATTTTGATCCTGATGAAACGGGGGCTGATTTTTTGGAAAACGCGATGATTAAGGCAAAGGCTCTTTACGATATCGTTAAAGAGCCTGTCATCGCCGATGATTCCGGTATTTGTGTAGACGCTTTGGACGGACAGCCCGGGATTTATTCTGCCCGGTATGCCGGACGGTATGGAAGCGAAGACGGGAAAAAACTTGATGCTGCCGAACGGAACGCCCTTCTTATACAAGAATTGGGAGATCATCCAAATCGGAAGGCGCGTTTTGTCTGCGCAATGGTCCTGTTTTTAAGTCCCGACCGTTTTTTTGCCGTGCAGGAAACCTTGGAAGGAGAGATCATTCAGCATGAAAAAGGAAGCGGCGGCTTTGGTTACGACCCGATTCTGTACATTCCGGAAAAAGGAATGACGGCGGCGGAACTTCCCGAAGAAGAAAAAAACCGGATCAGCCACCGGGGGAAAGCCGGAAAATGTATTAATGAAATATTGAGGAATCTTGAAATATGAACACGCCCGCTGTGATTGTCCTCTGGTCCGCTTTTTTATCGTTTATTCCCATTTCGGAGCTTCGCGGAGGAATTCCTTTTGCCGTCGCCAACGGGATTCCCTGGTACTGGGCTTTTTGTTTGGGAGTTTTTTTCAACGCGCTTGTGGCTCCCGCTTGCTGGATATTTCTTTCGACATTCCACAAACTCTTTTTAAAGATGAAATGGTATCAAAATTTTTTTGATAGATTTATTGAAAAGGCGCGGAACAAGCTGCATAAGGGCGTGGAAAAATGGGGCTGGTTCGGTGTCGCGCTTTTTGTCGCGGTTCCTTTTCCCCTAACCGGAGCCTGGACGGGAACTTTGGGGGCCTGGGTTCTGGGACTCAGCAAGCGGAAAACCTTATTGGCGGTAATTATCGGGGTGATGATTTCCGGAACCATTGTTACCGCGGTTGTAACGCTTGGCGTTCATGTCCTTGATATGTTCATAAAACACGTTTAAAAACCGCACGGAGAATCATGCCGAAACTGAATTTTGAAGCCGAATTAAATGAACACCAATGTGAAGCGGTAACATCGATTGACGGACCTGTATTGATTATCGCGGGAGCCGGTTCCGGAAAAACGCGCGTTATTACTTACCGTATCGCGTATATGCTCGAAAATGGGATTCCGCAGTCGGCGATTCTGGCGCTTACCTTTACGAATAAAGCCGCGCGGGAAATGGAAGTCCGCGTGAAAGAACTTACCGGGAAGAAACTGCAAATGCTCATGGTTTCTACGTTTCATGCTTTCGGCGTCCGGGTTCTTCGCGAAGACATTGAGCATCTTGGATTCAGAAAAAACTTTTCCATTTATGATGAGACGGACCGGACCCAGCTTATCAAAGACTGCGTTCGTGAATGCGGCCTTTCAACAGAGAATACAGACCTGTACGCGCTGGGGCAGCTTTTCTCGAATGTGAAAACTGGGCGCGCCTATTGGGGAGACGGCGCGAACGCGGCTTATGAAAAAGTCTACAACGAATACCAAAGCAGCTTAAAGATTTTCAACGCCGTCGATTTTGACGATCTCCTTGTGCTGCCGATTATGCTCTTTGAACAGTTCCCGGAAATCAAGGAACGGTACAAAGCCAGATACAAATATATCATGGTAGATGAGTTTCAGGATACAAGTCTTACACAGTACAATATGATGCGCCTTCTTGCGGAAAAAAATGTCTGTGTTGTAGGCGATGATGACCAGTCGATTTATTCCTGGCGCGGGGCAAATTATGAAAATCTTCTGCGCTTTGAAGATGATTTTCCCGGCGTGAAAGAAATCAAACTAGAACAGAATTACCGGTCTACAAGCACCATTCTGGAAGCGGCAAACGGTGTTATCAGAAACAACAGCAACAGAAAAGAGAAAACGCTTTGGTCCGGGAATGAAGGCGGAAAGCCCATCGAAATGTATTACCCAAAAAACGAAAGCGAAGAAGCCGACTTCATCGCGGCCAGAATCAAAACTGTTTTAATTCAGGAAAAATTAAAGTATGATGATTTCGGCGTGCTTATTAGAACCAATTCCATGACGCGTCACATTGAAGAAGCGTTCCTGGCGGAAAATATTCCTTACCGGGTTTCGGGCGGAACAAGTTTTTTTCAGCGCAAAGAGATTAAGGACATTATCAGTTACCTTCGTGTTATTGCCAACGAAAATGATGATGTAAATCTTTTGCGGATTATCAATACTCCGCGGAGAGGAATTGGGAAAACGACAATCAGTCATATCACGGAACTTGCGAAACAGAATCATTCTTCCGTGTGGGACGCGATGGGAAAACTCCGTTACGCAAAAGACACGCTCTTTCCGGAAAAAGGCAGAATCGAAGTTGATGAGTTTATGACGCTGATTGAAACATACAAGGCGGAAATTTTGGGCAAGCGGGGACTTTCTCAAAAGGTCCGCGCTCTGGTCGATTCCATCGATTACTGGTCGTATCTTGTTACAGAATACAGCAAGAACGAAAAAGCCGCGCGGTGGAAATTCCTCAACATTGAAAATCTGATACAGTCTATCGAAACATGGGAGAATGATCCCGACAACTTTGACCCGACGCTCTATCCCTATCTGAACAGAATCAGCCTTATCACAAGAGATGACGGGGAAGATGAATCCGGCAGGGGAAAAGTCAACCTCATGACGATACATGCTTCAAAAGGCTTGGAGTTTCCGGTGGTGTTTATCGCCGGGGCCGAAGACGGCATTATCCCCCACGCGCGGAGCCTGGAAGAAGGCGACGGCAATATTGAAGAAGAGCGCCGCCTTTTTTATGTCGCCATCACGCGGGCAAGAGATAAGCTGTACATTACAAGCTGCCAACAGCGGAGACGGCTCCAGAATACGGTTGAATGCATACCTTCCCCGTTCCTTGTGGAAATTCCGCAGCACCTTGTGGAAGTCCACGAAGATGCCGTGATAGAAACGGCGGCCCAGGCCGAAGATTATTTTGCGCAAATAAAAAAATTATTTGTGTAAGCAGGAATAGAAATATGGCAAGTGACGCTCATGCGCATCCATTCGATTTACAAAAACAGTTTCCCAACGCGGAGACGGAAAGGCGGGCATTAAGAATTTGCTGTGCCGCCAGTGCCTGGAATGAAGAACAATTTTTGTATCATGAACAGAGAGCGCAGGAATCCAGAAACAGCGGCGGTCCGGCGATGCTTCTCTGTTTCGGCATTCATCCCCAGCTTCCCCGGAATCGGAAACTTGCATCGCAAACGGAAGGCCTTTGCCGCTTTCTGCTGGAACTTGCGGAAAGCAAAAGGATCGACGCAGTGGGAGAAACAGGCTTTGATTTTTTTGATGAGGCATACCGTTCAACCGGAGATACGCAGAAAGAATTGTTTCTTTTGCATTTGAACATAGCCAGAGAATTCCGGCTGCCCATCGTACTGCATATCCGCAAGGGCATGGACAAAATTTTTTCTTACGCGAAAGAGCTTTCCACCCTGCCGTCGGTGATTTTTCATTCGTATTCCGGCACCTTTCGGGAAGCGGGTGATCTTCTCAAACGAAAAGTCAATGCCTTTTTTTCATTCGGGACGCCTATCGCGTTGAATCACAAACGGGCGATGGAAGCGGCTTCCCTTCTTCCGCCGGAAAGGCTTCTTACGGAAACCGACGCGCCGTATCAGCCTTTGCGAAACAGAAACTATTCATCCTGGAAAGATATTCACACGGTGATTCGGAGCATGGCGGAGCTGCGCGGCAAAAGCGGAACGGATTGCCGAAACATCGAAGCAATTGAAGCGCAGACAGACGCGAATTTCAGGAAAGCTTTTTTAATTGAGTGAAGCTCCTTGGTAAATCGGTTCAGTTAAAAGAATACCCGAAACATCAAACATATAACGTGTTTCTCCAATCGCTTTAAAATCGATACCCAATCCCAAGAGATACTTGAGGCCCGCCGACAAAATATCCTTGAATAAGAATGTCCTGCATGAGATTCATCCATTGATTAAAAAAATCACTCCAAGACTCTGCTTCTTCAATGTTTCTCATATTGTTTTTTCCAACGCTCCAGTAATAACCAAGAGACGGTTCAAGAACAAGTCCTCCGGGTTTGCCGAAATCAATTCTCCACCCTAATCTTCCGCCAAATTTAAAAAAATGAGCCAGAGATTTTTTTGATTCATTACTATAGTTAAAAAGCGCATATCCAAGCATTCCATCCAAAAAGAAAATTTTTCCTGAAGGATAATAGCGTCCGTGTCCTTCAAGCGAAAATGCCGACATATTGGCATCCGGTGACAAACCTATTCCGCGGTATTCTAACCGGCCCGCCGCGCTTATTTTATTTGATATGTGTCTTTCATATTGAAGAGCAGTGCCAAAAAAAGGATTCTCAGCTCCGGATAATCCCCATGCAAGAAGCGTACTACCGGTCAATCCCATATCAACAGTAATCGTATTTTTGAGAGAACCGGTTTCTTCACTTCCGTTTTCCGAAAAAATACATATATTCGCCATTATCAAAAAAATATAAAACAACAAACTTTTTCTCAGCATTTTTCATCCTCCAAGCGGCATTAGTTTGGTATTTCTATTACGTACTATATCCCATAAAATGAAGTATTTCAAATTATTTTTCACATTTTGTCAACTTTATTTATCAAAACTTATTTATCAAATTATGAGAGAAAGAGTTTCATTTGAAAGAATATTCCGTCCACGCACGCACGGCATTTTATACCACTGCTCCCCGGTTAACGATCTTAATTAAAATTACCGAAGCATTCACAATCGCTGAATATTCTTCGTGACGAATCCTTTCCGCCAAATCCCCGGGACTGTCGCCGGAAAGGACCGGTACTTTTCTTTGCAGAATGATGGTTCCCGTATTTATGCCGTTATCGACAAAATGTACTGTACAGCCGGATTCTTTTTCCCCGGCCTCCAGTACCGCTTGATGTACTTTCATACCATACATGCCGTTTCCGCCGAACTTGGGCAGCAGCGATGGATGAATATTTATCATTTTTCCGAAAAACGCGGAAACGAGCGGCCCCTGTAATATTGAAAGAAAGCCGGCGAGAATAATACCGTTGATATTCATCGATTGAGCTCTTTCCAATATCCGGTTTGATAATTCCAAATTCCGCTCCGCCCGTGATAATTCTTCTTGCGGCACTTCAACAAACACGGGAATCCCTGCCCGCCTGGCTCTTTCTATAGCAAACGCTTGAGGATGATCCGAAATCACCGCTGTGATGGTTCCGTTTCTCAGCTTCCCGGATCTTTCCGCGTCAATCAAGGCTTGGAGATTCATTCCGCTGCCTGAAACAAGAACCATAATTTTTGTAAGTTTCATTTTTTTAGGGTTCAAAAAAACTCCTTACTTTTTGGTTTATATTAATATTTATGTTATCGAATCACGTTTTCATGGTTACACAGTTTTTCCCGAATGTAAAGCGATTTCGTGCAAAAGTAACCGAAGTTACCCAAAAGTAACCACGGTTACCTTATTAAAACAGTAATATATAGTCAAACAAACCAAAACTATTTGACTATTTCCGATCTAAGTGTTTCTGAAATAAGGAATTAACTAATTCATCATTTCAGAAACTTACATTATGTTAAGCGTATAAGTTTCGGGATCGGAAAAATCATCCAGCGTTGTTACGAGGATATAGTACTTTCCCGGCCGCAGATATACTCTCAAGCGGGCGTCATAACTGTCGCCGCCGTCGTCATTTTCGTCAATAGAATCGCCGTCATCATCGTAAAGCTCAATATAGGTATCAAGGCTTGGCATTTCACCAACGGCGGTGATGGTGTAGTTTCCGGCGGAAGCAACGGTGAACCATGCCCAATCTTCATCAGTATCATCGGTGAAAGTACGGACCTGGGGCCTTCCCGCAATAATTTCAGAAGCATCCGACATCGAGTTATCGGGTTCATAGGAATCGTTTTGGGGAGCATCCCCTAAACTTACGAAAAGGGAATACGGTCCGCTGTCTCCGTCTAATTCCGTCACTTCAACATAATAGGTTCCCTGGGAAAGCAGGCGGGATATTCTGGCATTATAGCCGCTGCCGTCATCATCATCTTCCTCTATCACGTTTCCTCTCGCGTTATACAGTTTTAAATAGGTATCCAAGTCGCTTTCGGTATGTATCCTCAAGGTTTTATCTCCGGAAGGAACAATGATTTTGTACCAGTCCGCATCGTCGGAGGACATGAAAAATCCCTTTAAGGATTCCGCGGGCAGCTCCAGCAAATAAGCCTGTTCCATGGAATCATTGGGTTCCATAGCCTGGTCCTCAATCGGCGTCTCCTGTATGTGTAAAGAATAACTGCCGGTTTCATCGCCATAACTGGTTACTTTTATATAAAGTGTTTCCCCGCTTCTTACCGAGCGGACTATTCCCGCGTCATAACCTTCTTCGTAATCATCGTTGGAGGCAATTTCGCTTCTTCCGGAATCGTACATTGTCATACGGCTGTCGAAACTGTTCGTACCTTTAGCCAAAAACAAAATAACAGCATCCCGCGGAGCGGTGAATATAAACCAATCTTCGTCATTCTCCGAATGGATGTTCCTCGCGATATCTCCTTCTCCCAAAACGGCTTCAACAGGATTATCCATGCTGTCAAATTCAAAAATGTCCTGAGGAAGACCGGCATTGCCTGATACATTAAGCAGATTTATAAGATACGAAGTTTTTTGAAAATCAGTCTGCCAGCTGTATACTACAGAATTGTCAATGGTGCGGACAAGCCTGGTATACACCCGGAAGATATTTCCAATTTCGATAATCTCGCCGGCGACGGAATAATCCGCCCTCCTGGACGATGAAGGAGACGCCGCCCCTCCGCCGGATATTACCTGATACCGGTTTTCCGCCTGCACCGAAAGTTCATTGACGAGATTCTGGTTTATCATGGTACCAAAGTTTGTCATCTGGTTTTGATAGGTGAATGTTCCTAACATAATCGAGGGCTTTGTACTCGCGTTTTCCCTTTTCACTTGAGCCGCAATAAGGGCACTCAAGGAGTGGATTCCGCTGTCCAAATCCTGTATCGTGTCAGCTTGTATTCCTGTCTGGGCAAATACAGGAACCGAAATGATGCCGCACACAAAAAACAGGCAGCATAAACAGAACACCTTTTTCATAGAGAACTCCTTATAAATATTCTTAATCTTTTATCTTTCCTGTGAGGCTGTTGCAAAACTCCAG
>DBDH01000035.1 GCA_002293455.1 Treponema sp. UBA937 | reverse complement strand
GCAAAATGACAGTTTCATAAAGTAAACACTGATTTATGCTCGATGCATAAATCAGTGTTACCTTAGATCGGAAATAGTCAAATAGTTTTGGTTTGTTTGACTATATTCCTCCTCTGTGTAACGATTTTTCTCCTCACCTCTGTGCATAAAAATTTTTTCCTCTGTGCAATAAACAGCTGTCGGCGTTTTTCATAACATTATCATTTTTCCGCAAAAATTTTTCTTGACAGAATAATACCGTACAGGTTACAATACTACATTGTAAGGTATGATATATTTAATATATTAGTGGTATTAGTAGTGTTAGGTGTATTGAATATATTATGATATATCATTCCTGTATCAGGATAGGGTTGATGCACTTACAAAACTTCAATTTTGTAAGTGACTTAATATTTTGAGAAAATGCATAGGGGGTGTTTTATGCAAAAGAAGTTGTTTGTGAAAGGGATATTTCTTGTTGGTATGCTTCTTGTTGCCGTGTTTGTTCTTGGATGTCAAAATCCGAATACATCAAAGCGCGGCGGCGGTCGTACTCCTCGTGAGATTACTCCGTGGACCAGTACTAAGACAATTGCAGGTACTGAGAGGGTAGTGAAAACGGTTCTTTACGTCGAGACAAATGATGACAATCCTCTTAATGCCCTGGGGTATAGACTTGACGGCGGTACACCTGAGGATCCGTCTGATGATAATGAATATTTCTTTGATGGTGTTATCCTTTTTGCCGCTAACATCAGAAACAGAAACTGCGCTGCCGAATCTTCGACGGTTTGTACAAAAAGCGGACCTCATGTGCACTTGAATAATAAGCTGCAGTATATTCTTGATAATAAAGCGCAGTTCATTGAGCCTTTGCAGGATGCGGGGATTGCGGTCTTTCTTGGTTTGCTGGGTGATCATGACGGAATTTCTTTTAGTACCATGAACGATGCGGACCGCGCAGCCTTTGTCGCGGATTTGAAAGCTGTTGTCGAGAAATACGAGCTTGATGGTGTTGACTTTGATGATGAGTGGGCAGGCAAGGAAGATTGGGGTGAAATCATTGATGGCGACCCGCAAAATTGGGATGGTAATACTCCTTCTCCGAATAGTATTTGGGTTTATCCGGTTAGTTCATATGGTTGGCCAATCTCAGTTAGAGTATACCGTGATCCTGCCAAGGGTGTTGAACCTGGAAACGGAATTTTGACCGCTCCTAGCCAGCAAGACGTGAATAGAATGTGGGCTGAATTGGGAGAGACTTATTTTAAAACAATCAAGGCTGTTCGGCAGGCTTTAGGGAATGAAAGGGTCATTGGTTTGTATGAATATAATACTGGCAGGTATATAACACAGAATGGTGACACAAATGGCGAAGCAACAGCTTCTGAGCTTAGTAATCTTGTTGATTATGCACTCCAGCCTTGGTATTCCGATTGGTATGCTGACAGTGCGAATGGTATTTCCAGGAAAAAATATTCGCCTATGGCCATAGATCTTGGCGGGAATGCTTATAACCAGGGCAACAAACCTATGCCGCCCTTGGATGAGGATGGCCCTTCTTATATCGGACCTTTGTGGCAGCAGGTAGAAGGATACAAAGAGGCCGTTGAGATGGGTAATTCTTATGGCGTGCTTTATGTGTATCGGTTAAAGCGCTCTTCGGAAACTTTTTCTGATAATAATAACAGTTCCGTAAAAGACTATCTTTCTGAACTGTCAACGAGTCTCTTTGGGCAAGACATCATACTTGATGGTCCTGCTGGCAATCATACCAATACTCCTTGGGCGGGTTTGGATGGTTAGCTTGTGTTTTGATGTATAAGAGTTTGTAGTACAGGAGGCAGGATTGGTTTTCTTTCCTGCTTCCTTGCTTTAAGTGTTTGATCATAGAGAGGCATTTGCGGAGCTTCGGTCTTGCAATGGTAACCGCGTTTGTTGTGAAAGGGAGAGCGGTATGAGGAGATTTTTTTTTGTTTTTTGCTTGTTTGTACTATGCGTATTGACTGTTTTTGCGCAATCCTTCGGTTCTGTTGATAATGCCGATACTGAAACCGAGACAATTGTTGATGATGAGCGCGGTTTTTCCGCTCAGGTTGATATTGACATTGATTTATTCCGGCTAAGTTCCGCGGCCTTCACGGACGCAAAAAGCCGTAACAGACGGGCGGATTATTTTCTTATCGATAACTATCCCTTTGGCGGTCTTAATATTTTAGATGATACCAATGCTGTCTTTGGATACAATGGTTCCTGGTATGGAGGAAAGCTCACTCTTAATAAAAATGGACTCGGCGGGATAAAAGCCTGGGTCAGTTTTCTTGACGGTAAAATAAAAATAAGCGCGGGAGACGACATTGGGTACAGCTATGCTGACGCTCAGGGCGCTGACGCGGGCTTACGGGTTTACGATGACCATCTCCGCAGCAACAATAGCGGCGTCCACGATGAAGATGATAAAACGATAGACAGTAACAAGAACCCTGATAATATTACTCAGGATAAGGGCTTGCTCGTTGAATTTGACTTTCAGCCGGTAAAAATAGCGCTTGCCGGCGGGGGAAACTTTGAGGATATAGTGAAAAATATGGGAAGCTTCATGAACTCCTCAGAGAAAACTGACGGCGGGAATGTTACGCCTTTATATGGACATAAGCTCCAGTACGGGGTAAATGTCGGCAGTGAGATCGCGGACGGATTTGCGAAAATAAATGCCGCTTATTTTTTTCAGTCTGTCAAAAAAGAAACGTTGTATATTTACGACATTTTTTTCGGTAAATATCCCGAAAATCCCTATGCTCATGTAATGCATCACTTGTTTGGTGTGTATGCGGGCATTTATCCTTTTAGAAACGATACGCTTGGAATTACTCTGGGATATGCCGGAATTTTTACCCAGAATTTGGCGGAGTTTGGTCCATTGAACAGCAAAACCGCGGCGCCGACAGTGTTTAAAAATGGCATCAATCTGAACGCCCGTTATCAAAACGATACATTGACGATAAAAACCGATCATAACGTTAGCTTTTGGTTTGACAGAAACCGAAAAATATTCTATCTCTACCGTCCCAATTCTGCTTTGATGAAAGATTATGGCCTTGACGCGGAAACGAGTGCTGAATCGGATGTTTCTGATGTAATGCATCTTTTTATATGGAATGGCATAGGTGCGTCATATCGTTTTACGCATCTTCTTCAAGGGAGCGTATATGTTCGTAACCTTATCAGAATCGATACCGCTCCAGAATACAGTATGATTAATGATTATTTTGCGTTAGAACTCAAGTCGATTTTCTCCATCGGGGAAAATGTTGAAGCGTATGCGGGGCTTACGTATAATATGACACTTCGTTCTGTGTCAAAAAGCCTTGCGGAGCGTGTGGGTGAATTTAAGGAAGGTATTCCGGCACAGGCAACCATAGATACGCTGCATACGATACAAATTCCTGTTGGAGTAACTATCAAATTACGCTAGGCGTTGGTATGGGGAACATAAAATGATAAAGAATAATCGAATTCGGTTTACGCTAATCGTTTTGATGCTGGTATTACTGTTCTGCTGCGTGAGCGCTTGTCAGCAGATGCTCGTCAGCAGGGGAGATCCTTTTACGTTTAATCCGGGTATTCCCGGAAAGAATATGCTTACGAACGGCAGGCCCGTAGAGGCTGTTTTGTATGTAAATACAGCGCTGGAAAATCCTTTGAACGCAAGGAATTATATTTTGGAGGGAAACGGGCAGGAGCCTGATACAACTTTTTTTAATTGTGTGATTCTCGGATATTCATATCTCGTAAGACATTCCAATGGGTTGATAAACCTGGAGATGACGCCTTCGCTAAAATATATTCTTGATAATAGTCTACGCTATATTAAACCGCTTCAGGAAAAGGGCATAAAAGTGCTTGTTGAAGTACGCAGCGGCAATTATGACGCGGGCGAAGAAGGTATTGGCATAGGCCTTGCAAACATGGACATGGCCGGGATTGACGCATTTGTTCCGCTGCTGAGATATCTGGCGGAACACTATGGAATTAATGGGTTTGATTTTAACGACATAGGCGGCGGCAGGACAGCTTATCCTCCCTATACGAGAAACCTCAAAAAAACCAATACCGCTGAGCTTCTCTATGAATATCTTTTTGTGGATAAAAACGGCAATCCCTTGCCGCTCACTGACGCGGAAATTGAAGACATTCTTTGGCATGAAGGAGGAAACAATCTTTCATACCTTATCCAGCGGACTAATGAAACATTAAAAGATGAATACGTAACTTCATACAAAAATGGTAAAGAAGATTTCAGAGACGTGAAAGTACGGAGTCCTATGACGCACGCTGTAAATCACGGGAATTATCTTCTCTCCCAGATTCGTGATATCTACATAGTTGACGCTTATACTGGAGAGTTTCCGAAAACATATACAAATCTGCATTATGTTATCAATGATATGCCTTACGATATTTCAAAACCGCATCCCTCTTTTTGGATGGAACCCTCTCTTGTTGATGAAGGAAACACAGGCACATTGGACAATAGATACGCTCCTTTTGCCATAGATTTGCGGAATCAACTCAGCCAAGATGATGTTGAATTATTGGCAGGCGAGTTTTTGTATTATGACCGCTCAGATCCCGCGTACCCTCAAGTACGCGAAAATCCGGCCGATCCCAATAGTCCCCTAAGACCCATAGAACCCGGAGATCCCGGATATGCTGATAAAATAAAACAACGATACGGAGCCCTTTATTTTACCAATCTGGAACCAATTTCAGATTCGCCAAATCAGAGTGCGTATATGTCCTTTTTTTCAAATATCATTTTTGGACGGAATGTCAGCAGTTCTGATTCGGTTGATTACCGCGTAACCTGGTAAGGAGCAAGCGTATGAAAAAAAGACGGTGGTCAAAGGATGATACCCAGTTCTCATTGCTTGCGCTGCCTACAACGCTCTGGTTTATGCTTTTTTGTTATTTCCCCATGTTCGGGGCGTTGATCGCGTTCAAGGATTACCGGATTTCCGGCGGCTTTCTCAAGAGTATCATAAGCAGTAAATGGGTCGGTTTTCAGAATTTTAAATTCCTCTTTACCAACCGGGATATTTGGATGATCATCCGCAATACCCTGGCATATAACAGTGTGATAATCGTTTGCGGCCTCGTGCTTCCGGTTACGCTGGCTATCATTATCAGTGAGCTTTGGAATAAAAAGATGGCAAAGATGTATCAGACCATCCTCTTCTTTCCTTACTTTCTTTCGTGGGTCGTTGTCTCCGCTCTGGTGTGGTCTTTCCTCTGTTATGACATGGGAATTGTCAACACGCTTCTTGAAAGCGCCGGGCAGAAAGCCAAACTCTGGTATATGGAAACAAAATTCTGGCCTCCTTTCCTCATTTTCATGAGCCAGTGGAAGGGGCTCGGCTACAGCATGGTGGTCTATCTTGCGTCAATCACCTCACTGGATAAAACCATCTATGAGGCTGCCGTCATCGACGGCGCGACAAAATGGCAGCAGATAACCCGCATAACTCTGCCGATGATGAAAACCGTTATTGTTCTTATGTTTATCATGTCCGTGGGGCGCATTTTTTATTCAGACTTTGGGCTTTTCTTTCAGATACCAAGGGATTCAAACTCTCTTTATACTACGGTGTATACGATAGATGTGTTTGTGTATAAACAGCTCAAAATTTCAACTGCCGGAATGGCATCTGCCGCGGCTCTTTTGCAGGCTGCCGCGGCTTGTGTTACCATCTTGCTGACAAACTGGATCGTCCGCAAGGTTGACGAAGAATCAGCAATGATATAACGGAGTAAAAGATGCCTGAACGTTCAAAAAAGAAACCGTATAGTTCCGTACTCCGCTTTACCCAGGTAAGCCCGATGGTGAACATCCTGTTTCATGGTATTCTTATTATTCTTGCCGCCGTTTGTGTTGTTCCGATGCTGCTGGTTGTCTCCATCTCTTTTTCCGCGGAAGAATCGATAAACATCTACGGTTACCGTCTTATTCCCCGGATCATTTCTTTTGACGGCTACGGCTTTCTGCTTAAGGAGAGCGGTACTATTCTCCGCGCCATGGGAATGTCCGTATTTGTTACCGCCGTAGGAACGGGCATGGGAGTGCTGCTCAATGCGCTTATGGGTTATGTCCTCTCCCGGCGTGAATACCGGCTGCAAAAGTTTTTTACCTGGTTTGTGTTTATTCCTATGGTTTTTAACGGAGGGTTGGTTTCTTCCTATTTTATTACGGCCCAGTTTCTGGGATTAAAGGATACGGTCTGGGCGCTTATCCTGCCCCTCTGTATTTCTTCTTTCAGTGTTATCATCTGCAAGACTTTTTTCCGTACCACCATACCGGATTCTGTCGTGGAATCGGCGCTCATTGACGGTGCAAGCCAATTGAGGATTTTTTTCAGTATAGTGCTGCCTCTTTCGCTGCCGGTACTGGCAACGGTGGGGCTTTTCCTCAGCTTTGCTTACTGGAACGACTGGTTCCAATCAATGCTCTATATTGATAACACTAATCTGTTTACATTGCAGGCGTATCTTAACCGGCTTCTGGGGGACATCAATTTTCTTGCCCAGAACGCCGCGAGTATGGGGATTACCCAAGCTGAGTTACTGGCGAATATGCCCAGAGAAGCGGCCCGTATGGCAATAGTCGTTATCACTGTTCTGCCTGTTGCTTGCGCGTATCCGTTTTTCCAGCGCTATTTTATTTCAGGCCTCACGGTAGGTGCGGTTAAAGGATAGATATCAGAGTTTCAGCAAAATTAACCGAGGCTGTAGGGCAGGCAATTTTTACAATGGTCCCCCTAAGTCTCCATAAAAAGGAGGTTTCTCATGAGGAAACAAAGAAAATCAGTTATATCAATATATGTTGTTATATTAATAAGTGTACTATTCATAAGCGGCTGTGCAAAACAGGAAGTGTCATCCGGTGTGCCCACTCTCATCTGGTGGCAGATCGGTAACGGTATTACGGTAAACGATGCGGAAAGCATCAAAAAAATCAGTGATTATACCGAAGAAAAGATCGGAGTGCGTTTTGAAATAAAACAGGCCGGATGGGGGGATGCCGCCCAGCGTTTTCAGACGATTGTTAATTCAGGCGAATACTTTGACATTATGTTTACCGATAAAGATCAGTATAATAAACTTGTCAATATCGGTGCTTTTGCGGATATAACCGATTCTCTTCCCGCGGAAAGTCCTCTGCTCTGGAACTACATACCGGAGCTGCTCTGGACAGGTGCCAAGATTAATGAGCGGATTTATGCGGTTCCCACATACAAGGATTCATCAAAGACTATGTACTATGTTTGGGATCATGCGTATGTGCAAAAATACGATATTGATATATCAAAAACGTCTTTTGCCGATCTTGATACCGCGTTCAGAAAAATAAAAGCAGGGGAGGGACAGCGTTTTTATCCTTTTATTCTGGCAAAGGGCGAAAATACCTTTATTGTTGATGATTATGATTCCCTCGCCGCAAATCTTCCTCCCATCGGTGTAAAACTTGACGATGAAACCCGTACGGTAGTTAATCTCTTTGAACAGGAAGATGTTCTTGAAAAACTGCGTTATTTACACTTATGGTTCAAAGACGGCATCATCAATCCCGATGCCAATGTCGCGGAAAATGTTCCCAAGTACCGTACCTTCTTTATGGTTCAGGGCTGGTCAGGTGTGGGGCCGAGCCTTGCGATTAGCGCGGGTATTGAGCAGTACGATATGGTACAGGCCTTTGGCCCGTCTTATTCAACCGATTCAATCCAGGGTTCCTTGAACGCCGTCAGTTCCAATTCAAGATATAAAAACGAAGCGCTTCGCCTTCTTGAACTTGTTAATATGGACAGGAAATTCCGGGATATGCTTATCTACGGTCTTGAAGGAACCCATTTTACCTATGTGACCGAAGACATTGTTCACCGGAACGTAACCGATTGGTCGCTCATCAACTACCAATTGGGAACCTACTTCAATATGTCGGTTCCCGATGATATGCCCGAAGGGTACTGGGATGAGGTGCGTCAACTGAACGAAGACGCTGTTCCTTCGGTGATGATCGGGTTCGTTATGGACATAGAGCCTGTTCAAATTGAACTTACGAACTGCCGTACGGTATGGGAGAAATATCAGTATGACATCCGCACCGGAGCCGCTGACCCGGATGTGGTGGTGCCTTTGCTTATATCAGAACTGAAAATAAACGGATTCGATAAAATAATCGCGGAAGCTCAACGGCAAGTAGATGCACATTACGAATAGAAAGTAGGGGCCTTACCTCAATAATCAACAACCTCGCCGCAGAGCTCGATGCTGTGCATCGGCGAGGTATGTTGGTTCTGNNGAGATTTTAGGAACGCCCCAAGGCTCGCACGTGTAAGCGTGCAGAAGGTATTAAACCCTCAACACGAATAAACCCCGAAATACGTTTTTGGGGTTTAGCACAAATGTATTCTAAATTTTTTTATAGAAGCTATTTCAAAATACAGGCTGTTTCAAAACTTCCGTTTTTGAAACAGCTTCTGTAAACAGGAGATTGTATGCTTATTCCAAAGGTTGAACAGAGAATCACCCAATATCTTTCATTTCTGGAGCAGAATGCTTACAGAAAAATCGCTAGCCTTGAATTTGAAACCTACGAAACAGGGGACACTTTGCGGTCTCCTCCGGCAGATGTTGAGTGGGAGAAAATAGAAACTCCCGCGCCTTGGGGATCTGAGTGGCGCTGTACCTGGTTCCGCTCGGAATACAGCGCGCCCAAAAATCTTACGCGTCCGCTCTTCCTCAGCCTTCTCCCCAATGCGGACTCCATGATTTTTATCGATGGAAAACCCGCGGGAGCTTTCAATCTGTATCATAACAAACTCCGCGTTGAAGCGGACGGAAAAAAGCATGTCATCCACCTGGAAGCCTATGCGGGACACCCTTGGGGAGGATGCGGTCCTTTTGAAGGGGCGGGCATCGTAGTCAATATCGGCAAAACCCTTCCCGCGTTTCCCAATACCTTTGAAGGCGGCTGGCTTCTGGAACGGTTTGAGGCAGTTCACTCGCTTTTTTACGATATCCGTTCCCTCTTTGAAACGGCCAAAGCTCTGGATGGAAATTCCCTCAGAAGGGCAAGTATTTTAAGAGAGGTTTACAATGCTGTCATTGGTATCAGCTTTAACGCCTCTGGAGAGACTCTTGAAGCGCAGGCAGCGGAAGCGGCAAAAAAGACAGCCCCCCTTTTGGCGCAAAAAAACAGTCCTTCCACTCCCGCGGTTTATCTGGCGGGGCACGCTCATATTGACCACGCCTGGCTATGGCATATCGGTGAAACAGAACGGAAGGTTGCCCGTACCTTTGCGAATATGATCCGTTTTATCAAGGAATACCCTGAGTTTATCTTCATTCAATCCCAGCCCTGCCAGCTTGAGATTGTGTACCGAGAGTACCCGGATGTTTTCGCGGAAGTTAAGGAGGCCTACGCAAAGGGTAACTGGGAACCAAACGGCGGCATGTGGGTAGAAGCGGACTGTAATATCCCCAGCGGAGAATCGCTCATCCGCCAGTTCCTGGTAGGAAAGCAAGCAAGCAAGGAGCTTCTCGGCTATGAGGCAGATACGCTCTGGCTGCCGGATGTGTTCGGTTATGCCGCCGCGCTGCCGCAGATACTTGCAGGCTGCCGCATAAAATACTTTGTTACCAGCAAGATAAATTGGAACGATACAACCCGTTTTCCCTATGACACATTCATTTGGCGCGGCATCGATGGTACCGGTATCAACAGTCACTTTATCTCAGCTAAAAACGCCGGTTATAACGGACGGGTCACTCCCCAGGAGTTAACCGATATATGGAACGAAGTACAGCACAAAGAAGTACAGTCCGCGTGCGTAAGATCGATAGGAGAAGGCGACGGCGGAGGCGGCACCCTCCGTGCGGATCTCGAAATGGCCCGCAGGCTTAATGACCTCGAAGGCTGCCCTAAAGCACAGTGGAAGACCGTGAGTTCAGCCCTGGAAAGTATCTTTTCCGAGCAAGTTGAACTGCCTGAATGGCGGGGCGAACTCTACCTTGAACTACACAGAGGAACCTATACGACCCAGTCCCGCACAAAACGGAATAACAGGCTTATCGAGTTCGGTCTCCGCGGTACTGAGTTCCTTTGTTCTCTCGAATCCCTTGATAATAGAGAGAACTGGCCCGGCGATAAGCTGCTGGAATGCTGGAAAAAGATGCTTACCAACCAGTTTCACGACATCATTCCCGGTTCCTGTATCGGGCGGGTTTACACAGAGGCGGAAGCGGAATCAGCGGAGATACTTTCCGAACTCGCGGAGATCACTTCATCTGTCAGAAAGCGGATACTCTCCCGCGTTGGCGGTGCTGTCCTTGCGGTCAATGATCTCGGCTGGGAACGAAACGATGTGCTTACCGTGAAAGAAGCACTTCTGAGCGGGATTTCCGCGGTAAAAGCTGATGACGGAACCGTGTATCCTGTTCAGCGCTACATCAATCTTGACGGCGAGATGACTGCCGCTTTTACCCCGAAACTGCCTTCTCTGGGATGGAGGCGCTTTTCCGCCGCAAGCGAAGCTCCTGAGCAAAAATCGTCCTTTGTGTACAGCGGTGAATCTCTGGAAACACCTTTTTTCCGCATTGCCTTTGATTCCTCGGGAAGAATTACCAGCCTTATCATCAAGGAAACCGGACAGGAGATGGTCGCGGAAGGCGGATCATTCAATGCGCTCATAACGGCGGAGGATGTTCCGGTATTCTGGGATGCCTGGGACATCGATGCTGATTGGACAAAGCACATCACAGAGGAGACAAGGCTCGTTTCGACAGAGGCGGCCGCGGACGGGGCTGTTTGTTTCCGGCTGCGCCGTAAGTATGACATCGGTACCGCCTCAACGCTGGTTCAGGACATGGTGTGTTATAGCTCAAATCCCCGGATCGATTTTGAAAACCGGGTTCAGTGGAATGAAAAATGGCGCCTCCTCAAAGTGGAATTTGATACCGCTCTGGACACAACCCAGGTGCGCTGCGAAGTTCAGTACGGGCATATTTGGCGCAATACCCACAAAAACCTCATGCAGGACAGGGCGAAGTTTGAGATCTGCGCCCACAAGTGGATTTCTCTGGAAGAAGATGGAGGCGGCATTGCGCTTCTGAACGACTGCAAATACGGGCACGATGTACATGGCGGCAGGATGAGACTTTCGCTGCTCCGCTCTCCCATCGCACCCGATCCCGATGCTGACAGGGGATCTCATGCCTTCACCTATGCCATTCTTCCTTTCAGCGGCAGTTTTGCCGCTTCCGATGTGATAGCTTCCGCGTATGAACTGAACAGCCCTTCTTCTATAGAAGTCACCGCGCCGGAAACCGGCGTTATACATGCTGCTGGAAATACAGCCGCGGCAGAACAGGACAGTTACTCTCTCTGTACTGTGGACAATTCTGCCGTCATCATTGAAAGCGTGAAAATTCCTGAAGATAGGGAAAGCAAAACATTGATACTCCGGCTTTACGAGAGCCGGGGCGGCCGCTGCCGGGGAACAGTACGCTTTTCCGGCACACCGGGTTCGGCATTCCAAACAGACATGCTTGAAGAGAATCCCGCTGCTCTGGCTCTTAACGGTAATGAGCTCGCGCTTGATTTCCGTCCCTTTGAAATAAAAACCATCAGGGTCATTTTTTAAGTTCTCAAACATTGTTTTACCAACACTCTGCATCCATGATGCAGAGTGTCTACGCAATGGCTTGCAGGCATCCTTCACCATACAGCAAGCATGTTCGTTTCGTAAACTTCTAACTTTGTATGCAAGAATAAAGAGAGCATTGACGGGGATGGAAAAATCCTAAGTGATTGTCGAAAAGCGGTCCCTGAGGCACTCGAAGGGCCCATACGAAGATAATTCTAATGCGGTGATTTCGAGAGAACCTCAATCACCGAGCTTCAATCCGTTCCTTCTCCATTGAAATTTCAGTTTATGAAACGAACGTGACACAGCAAGCTCCGTTACTTGACGAATATTTTTATCCCTGCTATCATCTTAAAGGCGGGTAGGAGAAAATTAAGACGTTGCTGTTATCTTTCAAAAATACTTCTAATTTTAGATTTTCTGAGTCTTTTCATCTTTTGTGTAAAAGGTTTGCCATGTCCTTGTCTCTGCTCGTTCCGTATAACAATTGATGCGGAACAGTGTCTATCCTGGATAGGCGAATTTTTAAGACCTGGAAAAAACCGGGCAAAGGCGGCCATTATGGCTAAAAAATTATATGTTGGGAATCTTTCCTATCAGACTTACGAAGAAAGTCTCAAGAATCTTTTTGCTTCATTCGGAAATGTAGAATCAGTAAAAATAATCACCGACCGGAATACCGGATATTCCAAAGGATTCGGCTTTGTCGAAATGAGTACCGATGAAGAAGCGGCGGCCGCTATCGCCGGAACGAATGGTACCGAGTTTGAAGGCCGCGCTCTCAGAGTAAACGAAGCGGAAGATAAACCCCGCGAAGACCGGGGCAGCAGAAATAACGGCAGCCGCTGGTAATTGAACTTTTTCAAAACCGGAGTATGGAAATAAACCGTTGTCCCTGGTGCCATGGGGATGAAGATTATATTCGTTATCATGACAAGGAATGGGGGAATCCGCTCCGTAATAATCAAAAGCTGTTTGAACTGCTCATTCTTGAAGGAGCCCAAGCCGGCCTTTCCTGGATTACGGTGTTGAAACGCCGTGAGGGTTATAGACAGGCTTTTGATTATTTTGATGCCGAAAAAATCGCCGCTTATACCGAAAAAGATATTGAGCGGCTTATGCTTAACCCGGGAATTATCCGGAACCGGCGTAAAATTGTATCAGCTATTGAAAATGCCGGAGCTTATCTCAAGATGATGGAAGGAAAGCAGACTTTTTCCAAATGGCTGTGGAACTGGGTTGACGGCGAACCGAAGATCAATTATTTTTCTTCGATGGACGAGATTCCGGCAACTACGGAACTTTCCGAACGGATTTCCAAAGATTTGAAAAAACGCGGTTTTTCCTTTGCCGGACCGACAATCATTTATGCATATCTTCAATCAGCAGGACTGGTGAATGATCATCTGGTCAGCTGTTTCCGGCATCCTGGGAATAATCCGTGAACATTATTGAAGCCGTTCTGCTTGGCGCGGTCCAGGGGCTTACCGAATTTCTGCCGGTTTCTAGTTCCGGGCATTTGGTGCTTTTACAGAAAATTCTTGGCATCAAGGAGCCCGCGCTTTTTTTTGATAGTCTGCTCCACGCGGGAACCTTAATCGCCGTGTTTGCGGTGCTTTGGCAGGATATCTGGAAGCTCCTAAAAAAACCTTTTCAGAAAATGACCTGGTTTCTTGTTTTGGCAACGATTCCCACGGTTATTGCCGCCTTACTTTTTAATGATTTTATTGAAGACGCGTTTCATTCCGGAAAATATTTAGGCTTTTCTTTTTTGATTACCGCCGCTGCCCTCGTGCTTTCCGAGTTTCTTTCAAAACGGGCCGGAGAAAAAAGAAATGAAGATGCCATGACGTGGGTCGATGCCTTGATTATCGGAATCATGCAGGCTTTTGCGATTATCCCAGCCGTTTCCCGTTCGGGAATGACGCTTTCAGGAGCTTTATCCAGAAAACTGGACCGGGAACTGGCGGCCCGTTTCTCGTTTTTACTGTCGATTCCCGCAATTCTTGGCGCTCTCGTGTTTCAGTTAAAGGATGTAATCGGCGGGGAAGGCGGAGGAGAAATCGGGATAGGGTTTTTTCCTATGGCAGCCGGAGTTCTTACCGCGGCGCTTGTCGGATTTCTGGCTATCCGTTTCATGCTGAAAATAGTGAAGGAACGTTCCCTTATCGGTTTTGCCGTGTACGTTTCTCTTTTGGGCGCATTGATTCTCATTGATCAGTTTGCGTCGCATCTATTCTTTTAATTTCAATTTTTGTCCGCCAATCGGAGCAGTCTGTGTCATTAAACTGGAAGGAAATCAATCTTGTTTTGGAAGAATTGAATCTTCAAGGCTGTCAGATACAAAAGGTTGTGCAAAGTACCTTCGATGTGCTGGCTTTCCACATTCACGGCTGGGGAGAGACGAAAACGCTGCTCATTGCCCTGACACCGGGTGCCTGCAGAATCCATGAAACGTTTCGTGCGGTTCCTAAAAGTGATAAACCTTTGCGCTTTCAGGAATTCCTTAAATCCCGCATCGTGAATTCCCGCATTGAATCGATAAATCAAATTGATCAGGACAGAATCGTCAAAATCGTGCTGCGGCAGGGAGCCGGTGTTTTTTATCTCTACGTCAGATTGTGGTCCAACGCGGCGAATGTGATTCTTTGTGATGAGTCGGGAAAAATTCTTGACGCCATGCGGCGGAGTCCCAGGCGCGGTGAAATAAGCGGCGGATATTATCAACCGGAACATGAAGATGCAATTGCGAAGGAACAAAACAAATCCGCTTTAAAAACCTATACGATTAGGGAACTTCCCGGAGACGGAACTTTTAATTCACGGCTCGATACCTATTATGCCGAAGAAGGCGGTTCCCTTTCCCTTGAGGCGCTCAAAGAACAAACGCGGAAAATCTTTGAAACAAGAATCAATAAAGTTATGGTGTCGATAGAACATCTAAACGATAAAAAACATCACTTTGAAGATGCCGAATCGTTCCGTCAGTACGGCGATATTATTATGGCGAATATTCATTCGGCCGCTTCCGGCGAATCCTGGCTCGAAGCCGATAATTTTTATACCGGAGAACTCGTCCGGATCAAAATTGATCCGAAAAAGAATCCGGCGGAAAACGCCGAACAGTATTACGATACATACCGGAAAGCAAAAAGCGGCATTGGGGACATTATTTCCGAATTGCGGGAGCAGGAAGAAGAATTATCCCGGCTCAAGTCGGTGATGGAGTCGCTGTTAAATGAAACAAATCCGCTGAGGCTCTACAAATTGCTGCGGAATAAAAGCAGTCAGACAAGAAATCCGGCATCTTCTTCGCAGGATAAAAAACGGCCGGGACTTGGGTTTAAGCGGAAGAATTGGCTCATTCTTGTCGGCCGCGACGCGTCGGAAAATGATGAGCTTTTGCGGAAATATGTGAAAGGGAATGACATGTGGCTGCACACAAGGGATTTCCCCGGCGGCTATGTTTTTATCAAGCAGAAAGCGGGAAAAAGTTATCCGCTCGATATTCTTGTAGAGGCTGGAAACCTTGCGCTTTTTTATTCCAAGGGCAGAAATGCCGGAGAAGGCGATCTTTTTTATACGCCCGTAAAATACCTCAGGCGGGCGAAAAACGGTCCCAAAGGCCTTGTTATTCCCAGTCAGGAAAAAAATCTGCACATCAAACTGGATGAAAAAATCATAAAAGAGCTGGAATATTGCAGAATTGAAAAAAAGTAAGGAATCATTGCTTCTCTTTTGCGTTTTTTCCCTTGCATGATATTTTTTTTGAATTAAACTTGTGTCATGTTAGGTTCTGATTGTCTTGAACGGCGGCCTTTCCGTACAGCATCTCTTGCGGGGATATTTTATCCCGATGAAAATGTCATTGTGCGGTCTGTCCTTCAATCTTACGGACTGACTCAAAATCCCAGGATTAACGCGCGATGTATCCTGGCTCCTTATGGAAGCTGGCATGTAACGGGTAATTATCTTGCGTTGGCGTATAAAAGCCTTATAGAACACGATGAAAAAGCAGATTTTTTGAAAAACCGCAGCATTTCCAAGGTTGTATTACTGGGAAATCTTCACAATACCGATGAAACCGGTCTTTTTCTTTCTGAATCCGATTATTTTGAAACGCCTCTCGGTAATTTGATGATAGATGAAGACATTAATGAAGCATTAATGTCTTGTAACACGTTATTTGAGATGAATGACATACCTCATCTTCGGGAAGACGCGCCGGAAACGCATTTTCCCATCATCAAGTTTATGTTTCCGGAAGCAACTTTCATTCCCTTGTTGACGGGCGGTTCTTCTTTAAAAATGATGACCAGCCTTGCAAGCGCGTTGAACGTTGTGTTTGAACCGATTCTGGATGAAACACTGTTTATTGTTTCATCAAATTCGGCGATTCATGCTGATCCGCATATTTCCCAGCGTCAATCGGAACGATTTATCGCCATGATAATGGATAAAAACGGCGCCGAATTGCTGCGGAATTTCCAGGAAGAGAATATCAGCGTTTGCGGAACCGTGGCTATGGCCGCTCTTTTAGAAAGCGGGCTCCTGGAAAAAAGCATTGTCACCCACATTCCCAATTCCGGCGCATCGGTACTGGATATGGATAATAAGACCGTTTGTTTTACCGCGCTCAATTTTTCGTAAGAATCGGGGTTCGCGGCAGAAATATTTCAAAATAAGACGGAAGCGGCGCGCTGATTTCTATAATACCGCCGTTGCGCCGCGGAATTTTCAACGTTTTTGCGTGTAAAAAGAGTTTTTTTGCACCGCCCGCTTTCTTGAAAGCCTTATTGAGGGCAAAATTGCCGTATTTATCATCTCCCAAAACGGGATTCCCAATCGAAGATACATGTTTTCTTATTTGATGCATCCTTCCGGTTCCCAATTCAAGTTCCAATAATGAAAAAGAATAGGGTAATTGTAAAACTTCGCTTGTTGAGAGCGTTTTATAGCGCGTTTCCGATTTTTTCATCGATCCTTTAACCGAAATATCAAGCGAAATGCTTCCCGAAGCCGGAACCGGTGCACCCTCACAAACGGCGTTGTATATTTTTTGAATGTCCCGTCCTTCAAATATTCCGCTGAAATAAGACGCCGCGTCCCGGTGTTTCGCCGTAAGAATAATTCCCGAAGTATCCTTATCAAGCCGGTGTACCAAAAGAGGCCGGGGGGAAAATTCCGCCGACAAAAGATCATCCAGGGAGACCCCCACGCCTTCGCCGCCCTGAACGGCCAAGCCCGCCGGTTTATTGAGGATAAGGCAATCATCATCTTCAAAAAGAACATCCACATTTTTCATCAAAAACCCCGTTTACGCATAAACACGACGCATACTCCAATGTTTCCCTATTTCTCAATACATGTTATATTTACATGTATGAAGATAAAAGATGCTCCGAAAAGTGTAAAGCTCTGCCGCCCGTTTTTGCTGATATTAACGATTTTGATGATTCCCGCCTTTGCCGCGGCTGAGGCGCTGTATTCGCCGACCTGGGGATTCAGCGTCGATGTTCCGGAAGGATACGGGTTCAGCGGAGGAGACGGGAAAAACCGCTTTTCTTTTTCGTCTCCTGAAGGATTGATGTTTGATCTTATCGTGTTTGACGGCGGAAGATACGCGTCGCTTAAAGAATGTGCCGAGGGCGTGAAACGGCAGCTCCGGTCATCGGGAGATATCAGCTTCTTTGATTACCATGAAAAAAAAGCGGCCCTCATGGAAATGATGATGAACGATCCGCCTCTTGCGGGCTGGTGTTTTGTCGGCGAATTGCCGGGCAGAAATGCTTATCTTGCCGCGCTCGCTTACGGGCCCGCCGGTGCCGAACACCTGCAAAGTTTTCATTTTTCCGCCATAGATTCCGTTATCCTGAGCGAAGCGGACCGGCGTACTCCGGGGCCCATAACCGAATTTACCTATCCCAGAGGCGAGCCAAAGGAAACGCTTCTCGCGGGCGGAACATTCAAAGCTCTTATCCGCGAAGGAGACGCGGAAGCGGCTCAGTCCCTTGTTGACCGCGAATTCACCGTTCTGACGGCATACACCGATTCTCCCTTGTGGCAGGAAGCCTGGATAAGGTTTTACCGCGCCGTTTACCGGGATTCTTACGGGCGCCTCGCGGATATTGCCTTTACTACGGAACGTTCCTTATTTCTTAAAAGGCAGGCACAAAACGATCATTCCGGCGCAGATGATGGTACAAATGAAAGCCGGATTTTTGCGGAAGAAGTGCTTGCCTGGGTGCAGTCTTTCCGCTACGAACGGGATCTTATGGGAAGTGATTTTGTCAATTTGGTAAGCGCCGCCGTAGAAGGCCGGGGAGACTGCGACAGCCGTTCGATGCTTTGGGCGCTTCTGTTACAGCGGAACAATATCCCCGCCGCCATGATGGTGTCCCGGGATTACAGCCACGCTATGGGACTCGCGGACCTTGAGGGAAACGGCGCCCGCTTTGACCTTGACGGCAAAAAGTGGATCGTAGCGGAAACAACGGCAACGGTTCCCCTGGGGCTGATAGGCGAAAACGTCAGTGATCCCCAGCATTGGCTGGGAATCACCTTTGATTAAGCTCCAAACTTCTACTTTTGCTCCAACAATAAAGCATACGCTTCCTGCGGCGACTTTGCGGTTAAAAGCGATTGACGCAGCTCCTGACTTTTCAGTTTCGCGCTGAAAAAAGACAGGGTTTGCAGATAATAGGCGTGTTGATTATAAGCCGCGGCAATCATAAAGACGAGCCGGACGGGCTGGTCATCCAAAGTCTGGAAATCGATTATATCGGTATGACTGATGCCGACAGAAACCACCAAATCCGTCACCGAAGACAGCCGGACATGGGGAATAGCGATTCCCCGGCCGATAGCGGTACTCATCAAATCTTCACGCTTGAGGATTTCCGCGGCCAGTTCCTGGCGGTTTTTTATTTGAGGAGCATTCGCGAGATTGTCCGCCAAAGCCAGAATCGCGTCCCGTTTCGTTGAATAGTCCAGAAAAAGGATTCTATCTGGAGAAAGAATATTTCCAATCTGAATAGAATGGTTATCCGGTTTATTTGTTGAAAGGCGGTCGTTCACCCAGTTTTCAATATCGGATTTTTTGAAACGCCAAACCGTTCCAATCTTTCCCGCGGGAATCTCGGCTTTTTGCGCCCAATCGTAAACGGTCCGCTCGGAAACCCTCAAATACTTTGCGACTTCTTCTATAGTGAGAATATCATCATCGATCATTACGGCTCCTCCGTGTAATATTCTGTATCATACCGTAATATATGTCAAGTCTTTCAAACACAATGAGCGATTATCAAAGAACAGAGAACAATAAGGAAGCATCAGGCAGAAACAGCAAAAAATGAAAGCTGCTGACTGCTATTCGTTCATTGAATCCGCTAAATCATAAAGCGAATCAAAAGGAAGCAAATCTTTTATCGTTGTATTTATCCGTTCCGCGCTGGATCCGCCGAAACGGACGGGGCTGTCTGTGCCCATGAATTCACTTAACACTTGGCGACAGGCACCGCATGGACCCACCGGAATTTCCGAATCGGGCGTTGAAATGGCCAGCGCGACAAAGCGCTTCGCGCCTGAACTTACCGCCGAAACAACGGCGCTTCTTTCGGCGCAAATCGTCAGTCCAAAAGACCGGTTTTCCACGTTGGTTCCGGTAATGATTCTTCCGTCTTCGGTTAACAAAGCCGCCCCGACACGAAAATGTGAATAAGGCGAATACGATTGAAGCGCCGCTTTTTCAGCTTCCTTGAATAATGTATCTAAATCCATATATCCTCCAAAAAATTTACGTTGACAGACCACTGTATCTATAATATTATAACATATTGTTCTTTTAAGGCAACATTGTATGTTCTTGAGGATGCGGGTTGAATTATGGCAAAGAAGAAGAAAAAAATAAAAATTCCCATTGTTGTTCTTTTGTTTGTTTTATATATTTTTCTTGCGGCGCAGCCTGTTCAGCTTGAAACCGTCCTCCAATCCCAATGGATTACTTCGGTCAAAACTGTCAGTGCCGAAGAAAACGCGGAAGGAATGGTTACTCAGGAAACCCTTACTCCTTTCATATTGAATAACCGGTTTGGGTATATTGACGGATCCGGCAGTCTTTTATTCAATAATGAACGTGAAGGATATGTAAGTCTGTCGGATTCCCGCTGGGCTCAGTATGAAAGAATCCCCGAAGAGATCGAAATTAAATCACCCTTTAATGAAGCGCTTTTTTCTATAGCGGAACCGGAAGGGTATCCTTTTTTCTTGAACAACAGAAATTTTATCATGGGGAAAAATCAGAATTCCATAAGCAGTGTTGATGACAGCGGAACCGTCCGGTGGACCTATGATTTTGACGCTCCTGTTACCTGTGTTGATGCTAATGCCGATTATTTGTTTACCGGGCTCTTGAATGGGAAAGTGATTTTGCTGGACCGCGGCGGAAACAATGTTTTTTCCTTTGACGCTCTTGGTTCCCGGATTCCGGTGATTTATGCGTGTAAGATTTCCGATGACGGAAGCCGCCTCGCGGTTATTTCCGGTTTGGACGAACAGCGTTTCCTGCTCTTTGAACAGTACGCGGGTTCATACCGGGTAATCTATCATGAATATACGGGGGAAGGATTCAGGAGGCCGGTTATGCTTTCGTTTGTTGACGGCGGCCGCCGCGTGGTGTTTGAACGGGTGGAAGGCTTAGGCATATACGATATAGAAACCCGTGAAAGCGTTACCGTTCCTCTGGAAGGCAGCGTGTACGCGATGGATAGCAAAGGCATAGATGACAGGTTTTTTGTTATCATATCATTGCCGGACGGCGGGAAAAATCTTGTAAGCATCCGTTATCCCGGAACGATTACGTGCAGGGCTCCTTTCAGGACAGAATCGGCATTTATGAGCCGGAATGATTCGGCTTTGATTATCGGCGGCGGCGATGCCTTAATTTCTTTTACTTTGGAAAAGAGGTAGTTTGATGAAACGGAACATCACATACGTATCCGTTATAAGCGGGATTGTTTTTTTCATACTTGCCGTGTCTGTCGCTTTTGCTATTGACTGGCCGTCGGATAACGGCAGAATTCTTCATAATTTCGGATGGAATGATGAAGGGAACCCTTCGCTTTTTCACATCTTTGAGTCGGAAGGAGCAATACGGGCTTCCGATTCGGGAGAAATCATTTTTATGCGGGATGCCGGCAGCTCTGTATCAAACATTCCCTCTCCTTTAGGTTCGTGGATGGCAGTTGAGCAAGGCGACGGCCTCATCGGCATTTACGGCCGTTTCGCAAGCAGGGAAAACGAAGCTGTTTCAAATATTGTCGAGCAGGGGACCATTCTCGCTTTTTCAGGAATATCCGGCTGGAGTGATACAAGCGGTTTTTGTTTCACCTTATATGACAATAAGGAACAACGATGGGTGAATCCGGCAATGATTCTTCCGGTTCTGCCGGATTCAAGGGCGCCGCTTATCCGGCAGGTTCTCCTGATTGGACAAGACGGGCGGGCTGTCAATCCGGCGGTACAAAGAACATTGCCCCAAGGCCGGTACAGAATCATTGTTGATGCGTTTGATACTCTTGTAAGCGCGAATGAAAATCCTTTGGCGCCTCATCGGATTACCTGCATGGTAAACGGTATTGAATCGGGCGTATTGCACATGGAAACATTTTCCGGACAAAACGGAAATCTTATGGCTTACCGGAATATGCCGGTTCCCGCTGAACAGGTTTACGCGATGCAGGCCGATGTTCCCGTCTATGGAGTTGGCGAGGTGTTGTTCAACCGCGGGCAAGCGGTTCTGGAACTTATTGTCAGCGATATTGCGGATAATTCCCGAAATATGGTATTCCGGCTGACAGTCGAATAGATTTTTCCATGCATCATTCAAGTCATAAAAAAAAATCGATTAAGACCTGGTCCACTCCGGTGGAAGTCCAGGAATCAAAAATGATTCCCTGTACGGTCTGCGGCGGCGCGGTCTTTAAAAAATCTTTGCGGTGTGAAGGATTTTCCTACGTCCTCTGTGTTCAATGCGGATTGGTTCAGATAAATCCCCAGCCTGTACAAGACGATGTAAAAAAACGCTATCAGGAAGGTCACGGCGGTGATTATCTTTCCTATGAAATTGCCAATGAATCGTCTTTTCTGCGTCTCCAGGAATTAAGTTTGCACGACGCGGGTTTTAAACACATCGAAACGCGGTTTCTGCAAGAGGGGAAAAATCGTCTTCTCGATGTAGGCTGCGCAACGGGAGCCCTTCTGGAAAAACTTCGGGGGCGGGGATGGGATGTTTCCGGCATTGAAATCTCCACTCCACAGGCGGAATACGCGAGGCTGCAAAGGAAGCTTGATATTATCGATGTACCTTTGGAAAAAGCCGGGTTTGCATCGGAAAGATTCAATGTAGTTCTTGCGTCGCATGTAATCGAACATCTGAACGATCCGGGATCTTTTGTCCGGAAAGTTCACCGCGTTCTTTGTCCGGAAGGATATTTTCTTGTGACGACTCCCAACATCGGCGGTTTTCAAAGCAGGATTCTCCGCGGCCGTTGGCGTTCCGCGATATTTGATCATCTGTATTTATTTTCCAAGAAAACGCTGGGCCGCCTTTTAGAAGACGCGGGATTTACAGTCGAAGGCATTATCACTTGGGGCGGCCTTGCCGCGGGATTGGCGCCGAACCCGGTAAAAGTCATTGCGGATAAAGCGGCGAAACGCTTCGGCTTTGGCGATGTGATGATGATAATAGCAAAAAAGTGTTAATCAGTGAGCTTGTTGCAAAACTCGGTTAGATTTTGCAACAAGCTCTTAAAGAAAAATCTATTTCTTTATCATAAGAGCCTCTTGCAAAACTCGGTTAGTTTTGCTGAGGCTCATGCGATTTCTCGCCTAAAGGCTGCAAAATACGCATTTTTAAGCGGTTGCAATTGCAAAAACTGGAGTTTTGCAATTGCCT
>DBDH01000084.1:433-4065 GCA_002293455.1 Treponema sp. UBA937 | reverse complement strand
GTTCTGATCATACGAACCGCTTCCTGGAGGAAGGCGAAGCGGGCGGCTATTTCCGGGTTTGTCCTGGATTCGCTGTATTCGGGATAAGGGGAAGTGATCAACAAGCCTTCGGCATTGGGCAGTTTACTGAAAATTTCCTCGGTTACAAAGGGCAAAAGAGGATGAAGGATTTTCAAAGATTCGGCGAGTATATCCAGCAGCACCGTTGTCGCTCTGTCTTTCTCAAAGGCATCATCTGAATGCCCATCGTCACCTCTGTGCATGGAAAGTTTTGTAGCTTCTACGTACCAGTCACAGAAATCGTTCCAGAAATATTCGTAAGCCGTTGAAGCCGCGTCGTTAAAACGATAGGATAAAAGGGAATCAGTCATGACGCGGGCGGTTTCGTTCAGGCGGGAATACATCCACAGGTCTACCGGTTTGAGTTCCGGATTCTGAATTATGTTCCGGCCTTCAAGGTTCATCAAAATATAGCGGCTCGCGTTCCAAACTTTGTTGGCGAATTTCGATCCCAGCTTAAAGGATTCTTTGTCTACAAGCAAATCCTGTCCCTGCGCACAGAGAAACGCCAAGGTAAACTTGAGGGCATCCGCGCCGAATTCATCAACAAGTTCGAGGGGGTCAAGGCCGTTTCCGAGGCTCTTGGACATTTTCCGGCCCTGCTTATCCCGCACGAGACCGTGAATATAAATATCACGGAAAGGCGCCTTGCCGGTAAACTCCAGCCCCGCCATGATCATCCGGGAAACCCAGAAAAAGATAATATCGTAAGCCGTTACAAGCGCCGATGTCGGATAATACTTTGCCAAATCTTCAGTTTGTTCCGGCCAGCCGAGCGTACTAAAGGGCCAAAGCCAACTGGAGAACCATGTATCAAGCACATCGGCATCTTGTTCGATGTTACTCGATTTACAATGCGGGCAGGCGGAAATATCGTCTCTGGACACGGTCATGTTTCCGCAGTCTTTACAGTACCAGGCGGGAATCCTGTGCCCCCACCAAAGCTGACGGCTGACGCACCAGTCCCGGATATTCAAAAGCCAGTGCTGATACGTATTTTCCCATTTCCTGGGATAAAAAACGATTTCACCCCGCTTCCAGGCATCGAGGGCTTTTTGGGCGAGGGGCTGCATCCGCACGAACCACTGTTCCGACAAAAAAGGCTCAATCACGGTGTGACAGCGGTAACAATGCCCCACCGCGTGCGTTATATCTTCATCTTTGATAAAAAGACCGGCGGCTTCCAAATCTTCCAGAACCGCTTTTCGGGCGTTTTTTACGTTCATATTCCGGTACTTTTCCGGTACATTGTCATTCAGCGTGCCGTTTTCATTGAGAATATTGATGATTTCAAGATTGTGACGTTTGGCAACTTCCCAGTCGTTGGGATCGTGGGCGGGAGTAATCTTCACAACGCCGGTGCCGAATTCTTTTTCAACATAGGTATCCGCAACCACCGGAATGAGCCGGTTTGTGAGCGGAAGCACAATCATCTTCCCCACAAGATTTTTGTAGCGTTCATCGTCGGGATGAACCGCCAAAGCCGTGTCCCCAAGAAGCGTTTCCGGGCGGGTTGTGGCAATCTCCACAAATCCCGACCCATCTTCTTTTTGATAGCGGATATGATACATCTTGCTTTTGGTCTCTTCATGCTCAACTTCATCGTCCGAAAGCGCGGTACCGCAGGAGGTACACCAGTTCACAAGGTAATGTCCCTTGTAAAGAAGATCGCGTTCGTAAAGCGTTACAAATACTTCGCGGACGGCTTTCGACAAGCCTTCATCAAGCGTAAAGCGTTCCCGCGACCAATCCACGCTGGCCCCGATTTTCGCAAGCTGGCGCGAAATAATCTCATGATGCTCTTTTTTTACCTTCCATGTTTCTTCCACAAACCTATCGCGCCCAAGATCGTGACGGCTCTTGCCCTCGGCTTTAAGGCGTTTTTCAACCACGTTTTGCGTCGCGATTCCCGCGTGATCGGTGCCCGGCACCCAAAGCGTCGGCTCCCCGGCCATACGGTGAAAGCGGACCACAATATCCTGCAGACTGTTATTCAAGCCGTGCCCTAAATGCAGGACGCCGGTTACATTGGGAGGAGGAATGACGACGACAAAAGGCTTTCCGTTCGAGTCTGTGTTGGGTTCAAATGATTTTGATTCCATCCAGCGCGCGTAGATCCGGTCTTCAAAATTCTTCGGATTGTAAGCCTTTTCAAGTTCAATAGCCTTCATTGATGTTCCTCTCAACATGGAGTTTCGCAAACCGCGTCCGCATGAACAATCCGGTCACGAATGCATATTTATACCAAAAAATACATCATTTTGCAATTGACCGGCAAAGGACATGATACATAAACATTTTCCCCGTGACAATTTTTCCTCTGTGTAAATTTAGCTGCCGCCGGACGGCTGACCTGTCGCCCGGAATAGTATAAATGAATCGCACCCATGAGCAAACGCGAACCGCAAAATTTTAATTCGATTGTTCGAGCTGCGATTCCTATTTCATTCATTAATAACGCCACAGAGCAAACAGAGAATGAGCCATAGGTTCGATGCTTTCCAATTCTTCACGGTTATAATTAGAAAATTGGTTTCCGTGGGTCAGAACTTTGTTTTTATCTGTATTGCCTTATTTTATGTTTTCGGTTACACTCTGGTCAGGCGAAATAATTTTGAATTTATTAAAAAATGATTGTCAATAAAAACAAACTAATCTTAAAACAATGTAAGATTATTTGTATGAAACACAAATTAGGAGGTATTGATGAAAAGGAGTGTTGCTCTATTAATTAGTGCAATTATTGGATTGATTTATGGTATATATATTATAAGCTATTTTGTCGACATTAATGCATCAAGTAGTTCGACAAGTGATATAATTGGTAGCGGCATAGCTACTGCTTTAGTATTACCACATATGATCTTTGTATTGATTGCGGTAATATTCAATATTATTAGTTGGGCTATAAATAGCAGGCCTTTTGCACTAACCGCCGGAATACTTTATAGCGTCTCTGCTCTATTATTTATACTGTATGCTCTCTTTGTTGTTCCCTCAATCGTTCTTAGTTTTGTAGGCTTTGCAAAACTAAAGAAAATTATTGAATATAACAAACAAGAAAAGACTGAAGAATAACATAAAAGTAAAAATTATTTCGCCTAACAGAACTGTATATGCCTCCCTAAAGAGCAACGCAACAGTATCGGCAATCAAAAAGGTATAGCATCCCGCCTTCAATCCAGAAGTGCGACAAAGCAATAGTTAAGAGGAAGGGCTTTCACTCCTCTTTTTTGTGAAGCAACGCGCTGTCTTGACATCTTTACCCGTTTTTGTGTTCTATTAACCCATCAAGTAAAAGTTTAGTAAGAGAGGAATCATGTTTACAAAAAAACGTCCTGATGGAACTTATGTACGGAAAATGCATTTTTTCAGTCAGATTTTACCGTATTTAATGCCTACGCGGACCGAAGCGGCGATATATTTTGAAAAGGAATTCGATGTAACGAACACGCTTAAATATATCCGGCAAAGAAACAGAGATGCTGATGGACCGAAAATTTCTTTGTTTTATATTATTTTGTATGCCGCGGTCCGCATTATCGCGCAGCGTCCGAAACTCAACCGTTTTG
>DBDH01000084.1:225-371 GCA_002293455.1 Treponema sp. UBA937 | reverse complement strand
TCTCCGTTTTTAACGCTGGAAAAATTTTGCGAAAAAATTCACAGCTATATTTCCGCTCTCAAGAAAGGAAGCGGAACCGGCACGGAAAACCTCAATTCTTCCCTTACCCGTTTGCCGCGTTTTTTAATTAAATTCTTTTTTGGATT
>DBDH01000084.1:0-134 GCA_002293455.1 Treponema sp. UBA937 | reverse complement strand
AATTGCGGTATTTTTTGCGCCATAGGAAAATTGCGGAAAGAACAATGTCTGCTTCCCGGTGAAAAAATTGAGGTAAGGGATAAGATAAAAATCACTTTTACTTACGACGACCGGATAACCGATGGAATATATTG
>DBDH01000031.1 GCA_002293455.1 Treponema sp. UBA937 | reverse complement strand
AAAAAAAGCTATCAAATGAGGCTGTTGCAAAACTCCAGATTTTGCAACAGCAACCTTTAAAAAATGCATGTTTCGCAGCCTTTAGGCGAGAAAATGCAGGAGCTTGGGCAAAACTAACCGAGTTTTGCAACAAGCTCCTGCATAAACCTGATTATATCATCAGGACTAAGATTTTCGCGGTTTTCTCTTGACGCAATAATTCTTAAGGTAAGGGAATCCGTTAAAGGTTCTTTCCCCGGAATGATGATATAAGACGCGCCTTTTTTTTCCGCAAGCACAAACTGCTGCGTCAATTTTTTTTCTTCAAGAAACACTTCGCAGGGAATGCCGGCATCCCGAATTTTTTGAGCCAAAGCCTGATACGCTCCGGCATGTGTTTCATCGATGCAGGCAACAACTACATCCGCATAGGAACTTTTTTCTTTGATCTGCCCCAAACTTTCCAAGGCCGCGATAAGCCGGTCAAGGCCGATGGAAGAACCTACGCCGCTGAGTTTTTCTTTTGAATAGAGTCCCGCAAGATTGTCGTATCTTCCGCCGGAACAAACGGAGCCGATCTCAGGCAGCGCGTTGAGAAATGTTTCATAGACAATGCCGGTATAATAATCGAGCCCCCTCGTAATGGAAGGATCAATTTCAAAAGACACGGAAGTGCCGGTTTCGTTCATGAAGCGGCGGATCAACTGCATTCGTTCTGTAAAAGGATTCATTCCGCCCGCGGCCTCTGTCATCGATTCAAGCGTCTTCTCAAAACTTTCTTTTGGTTTAATAAAGTCAAGAATTTTTTCCGCTCTGTCCGCGTCAAGAATTTCTGTTAACAGTTTGTTGGTTTCATCGGATCCGATCTTTGCGAGTTTATCAACAGTCCGCAAAATCTCAACGGATTTTTCTTCCGCGTCAATGTGCTTAAGAAAAAGATTAAAAAGCCCGCGGTGATTCACCTTAATCGTTACATCGCCTACTCCAAGCGCCATGAGCGTGTTTCTCATCATAAGGAGGATTTCAAAATCAGATGCGGGACTATCGCTTCCTACAATGTCAAAATCGCACTGGGTGAATTCCCGGTAACGGCCGCGCTGGGTATTTTCTCCGCGCCAGACTTTTGCAATATGGTAGCGTTTAAAAGGCAGATTGAGCTCGTGACGGTGAACAGCCAAAAAACGCGCGAAGGGAACCGTTAAGTCAAAACGGAGGGCAACATCCCGCCCGCCGTGGTCGTTAAATCGATACACTTGTTTCTCAGTTTCGCCGCCGCCCTTTCCAAGAAGGATTTCGGCATACTCCAACACCGGCGTATCTATCGGTACAAATCCAAAGGAACGGAAAGACGTTTCAATCTTTTCGATAAGATTCCGTCTTTCAATTTCCGCGGCGGGAAGAAAATCTCTAAACCCTTTTAGAATACGGGGTTCAATAATATCAGTCATACACTCTCCATTCTCCCCTATTCTGCATGATTAAAGCAAACAAGGCAACAGGGGAAACGTTGTTTTCACACTAAGATGTTCCATGCTTTTTGAAGCCCGCAATAATGATGATAAGCAAAACCGCCGCGGCTAACACAATTGCGGCATTCATAAACAATTGTCCTAAAGTCATTCCGAAAAAAGTTTTTGGCGCGTCTGCCGCTGTTTCCGTTGGTGTTCCAAGCGTACAAAGATCAAGCCCCTCTTTCAAAATATATTCGCCGTATTTTTTTATATCGTAATCCGGTTCTGTTAGTGTTGCGTCTCCATATTCCAGAAAAAATGAACCGCCGCGGGACGCGTCAAATACCAGATTCTGCAAACGATATGACACAGTGATGCTTTCAATTTCGAGCGGCCTGTCATCGCCGTTGTAAATAGTAAGAATCAAATCTTCATCACGAATCTGTCTGTTGACGGTAATAAAATTTTTCTCCAGCAATTCTTCACGGAAAGGGAAACGGTATATTTCATGACGCCGATAAAAAGCATTGACCTTCCGCTGAAAGATGCCGCTTGTTTCAAATTGAATAGTATCAATATAAAGAAAACGAAGTTCCGATTTTGGAATGGTGATAATACTGCGCTGATCTTTTTCTTCAATTGTAAAAGCAGGATGAAATTCTTTTGTAAATGACTGCTCCGTCTGTGTTACATCTGTATGGACGAGTTTCAATGAACGCATCTCTAGAGTGTGTTCGTTTGCTTTCATTCTGTAGTAAGAATATTTTTCCGTCTGATGAAACGGAATTGTCTTTTGAGAATAATCCCCTACGTCATAGATAAAAGCTTCACAAACCGGAGTCCAGTTAATGCCGTCATGGCTTCCAAGAATTTCTACCGTTTCGGCAAAACCGGAATTAAGGGTTTCAATCTCCAGATGATTTCCATATACATCGGAATGTTCGCTCTTTTCTATTTTAAAATCAAAGTATTCATAGACAATGAGTGAATCTTCTTCCGCTTTAATAAATGACCCAAGATATTCCGATTCAAAAGACGCTTCATCAATATCTTCATACTCAAGTGAATTGTAAATAAAGTAGGGAACATGCTCCCCCGAATCATCAACAATTCTTATATCCCTAAAATTGCTTGATGATTTTGTAATGACATCTTTGTCAAGAACAATTTCTTTGTAATTATTTTCGCCGGACAGAATAATTTCCGCTGAATAATGAGAAATGTTTTCTTGTGAAAAAATACACAAAGCCGTAAAAAAGCAAACAAGCAATAATATGTTATTCTTCATCTTGTTTATTCTCATCTTGCGCAATCTCTCTAAATAATTTTCTTGAAAAATGCTGATACACATACGATATTCCTATTAAAACAAAACCTAACATAAAATACGAAATAATCCGTTCGCCTTTTCCCAGCATGGTAAGATCGAACAAAAAGAATTTGATGATGGAAATAAGATTGAGAAAGAGGCCGAATCTTCTTTGGTAAGCATAACGTCTTATGAATCCGACGATAATAAGAACAAGAGATGCCAAAACCAAAATAATACTGATGACCATGCTGTTAAAAGAATAATCATACCGCTCGATTAATATTTGCAGCATAACGATCAAAACAAAAATGGAACTGAGGATTGACTGTGCTTCTCTTGAAACTTTTCCCTTGTTCACAAATCTGTTTATGAAAAGCCAAAGCAAGACAGCCGCCGTAAAATCGGCAAGAATTACAAACACGGTAAGAAGAGGCGAAAGCGGCGCGGCATTCAAAAAGAAATTGATAATCATACCCATGATGATGAGTATTGTTTGCAGCACGCGTCCAAATTTGTCTTTTAACACTTTGAGAAACTCAAACGTAAAGGAAACAGCAAAACAGATATACGCTGAAACGACAACAGAAACCTCGTAATTATACCAACGGGGACCATGCCAGTTACCAGAATAGAAATATTCGTTCAACAAAAACAAATAGATAACACAAACGATGCCGGCAAAGTTTTTAAAACGCCTGAGAAAACGGCCTTCAAAGGTTTGAAGGTATCCCTTGATTCCGCGATTCATGAAAATGCCGCAGAACAAAACCGCAAGGCAGGAAAGCGTAATGGCGCTTGCTTTCCCAATGTAATAAACATCATGATGTCCGTACAGAAAATCAATCACAAAGAAAATAAAAATAGAAAACCCAAGAATGATTGACCCCGCGGTTTTGTACCATTTGTTTTCGAGTATAATGCCGATGATAAGAAGTCCGGCCGCTTCCGCAAGCCAGCCGAGGCTTATCCACTTGCTGTCAAATTGCAGCGGAATAACAAGAACCGCGAAAACAAAAGCCATTCCCAAAAACAAAATGAGGAAGTGCCGATTCTTAATCGTTCTGTACACAAGAAAACCAAGACCGATAAAAAACGCGGCCATGATGAGCGCGGCTAATCCAAACAGGTTTTCGTAACGGTAATTGTCCAGCAGAATAAATATCATCACCGCGCTGAATACCGTATTGATCGTGAGAATGACCGAAGAACCTGTCGAAATCTTTTTCCTGTTTTTCAACGCGCTGAATAGGGGAATGAAAACGTAAATCAAATAATTTGCGGCAACAAAACCAACCCAAAGCAGACAGGGATATTCTTCCCATTTCCTTACCATTAAGAACAGTGCAAGAAAGCCGATAAGATGCAAAGAAAAACCTATGTACTTTAAAACGCTCCAATCTTTTTTCGTATACAGGAGAAGAACAAAAAGATTTATCACGAGCAGATAGCCCAAGAAGAACATAAAGTTCGCTTCTGAGTTTATCGAAAAAAATGGAAGAAACGCTCCGGCGCAGGCAAACACGGCGATGGTCTGCGACGTATATCGTAACGAAAGCAGGAAGGCTGCCGCGGAAATTAACACCGTCAACCCAAAAGCAAAAGGCATCGTAAATAATTCAAGCAAAAAAAACGAGATGCCTGTAACCGTGAACAATATCGCGATGCCTCCGGCTGTTATTCCCAAAGAAAATACCGACCGCGATTTCCGGTTCAAAACTTCTCCGCCGGCAAGAAAACATAAGCCAAGAAAAAAAGCCGCGCCGCTTTTTACATAGTTTGAAGTAATCAAATTGGTGAACGTATATTGCAGGCCAAGCGCGACCCCGATCAACACAAACACAACGCCGACAATGTTGGTAATCCGCCTGCCGAGTTTCATTTCAATATTGGTATTTCTTGTCCGCTTTTTAATTTGTTCTTCGCTTAAAGGCTGTTCCCGCAAGGCGCTGTATTCTTTTTCATATTGATCCTGAAATCCTTTTTTTAGAGATTCAAGCTGCTGTTCCTGACTCTGTTTATATTCATAAACAATCTTTTTTAATTCACCTATCTTTGCCTCTATTTCTTCTTTCGCGTGTTGATTATGTTCAAACGCCTCGGTCTTGATTTTCGCAAACGCGCCTTCCGCGGAAGACTCGATTTCCGCCAGCTTCGCGGAATTGTTAAGCTCAAAATCTTCATACAGTTTAAACACTCTTTTTTTGGAAAAATCAAGCAGGTTCATTTTTTGACTGTATATCTCGGACGAAAGCGCTTCTTTCAACGAGCGGTATTCTTTTTGCAAAACAGAATGTTCCGCCTTTAAGGATTCCAACCCGGATTCAAAGGCTTTCGATTCTTTTTTCAACGCGTCATAAGCATTAAGAAGATCAAACTTTTCGATTGATGATAGTTCTTCCTCAAATTGTTTCAACCCGTCTTTCTGGGTCTGTAGAATATTTTTTAATTGTTTTAGAAAATCCATATCATATATCCTCTATAACATAAAAGATAAGGATATAATGACATGAATACTGACAGCTTGGCAACCTTAAAAAAACTTACAGAAAAAAAACAGGTGAAGCATGAAACAAGTCCCGATGACCGTATTCAGCGGTGTCCTCCCGCGGAATCTTGCACGGCTCCGGGATTGGACCGAACCTGATACCAGTAATCATCTACAATTTCAACAAGCTCAGGATTGAAGTCCAAAGATGACGCGGTTTTCAAAATACCGTTCTGTAATACATCACTTGATGTAACTTTACCGGCTACAGAAAAACGGTATTTCTGAAAATACAACTGATAATTCAGGGCCGTTCCTACAGGCCGCCCCGGACCATTGCCGGCTTCAAGATGTTCTATCCTTTTTGTGTTAAAATTGTAAAGCTGAATCCGCTTACTTGCTTTTCCGGACTCATTAACAGTAGCGTACATATTGTAGCCTGTCAGCTTCGCCGCAGCCGCCGTCATCCTGATATTTGCAGTTCCCAGGTCTTCATAGAGAACCTTCAAAAGGTCTTGATGTTCCAAATAACAGCCTAAAATCGAAATGAGGTAATCAGGAATAGTTTTAAAATCAACTGTAAAAAGCCCTACATTTTCACGGCCCTTCATCGGCACAATTTGCGCCAAATTACAGCGGATAAAAAGTTTAATGGGTTCTTTGCCGCCCTGATTGAAGGCAATGGAAAGCCCTGCCATTCCGTTTACATATTTCTGAAAGAAAGTCAATTCCTGCTTCGAAAGAGACGCGAGAAAAACAGCCCGCTTAAACCCAAGCTGAAAAGCCGCACAGAGGATAATATATTCATCTAATTTTAGAAAACATTGACGGTTCTCAATACCGAGCTTGGCAATTGCATACTGACTGCAAGCAATACGGGAATTGCCAAACCTGGCTAAATACTGAGCAGCCCCTGTGGGGATAACAAACATAACATCTCTCCATATCAAAGAAGAAGACTTTTCTACAAAGTCATATAAAATGTTCAGAACCTGATTCAAAAATTATTAACTTCTGAACAAAGCCGTCTTTAACAATTATATTCAAAAAAGCAAATTTTCCAAGCAAATATCACAAACCGGACGCATAATTCATGCCGGTTTCAAAAACCGGAGTTTTGAAATATGCTCAATGTTAAAAATCATCAAAAGTGATCCCTTCTCCGGCGGGAATATCGCGTAACGCTTTTTTCCCCAGGATTTTATCTTCCCATTCGGGATGAATTCCCGGCCTCAGTTTTTTTTCGGTTCTTAACACGGCGATCATTTCGCTCCGAATAATTTCGCCTTTTTGTATATACCGCAAAGCATGAACAGAACGGCGTGTCCGTTCGTAATTCGCCTGCTCGGACGGCGCGGGCTTTTTCACGCCGTTTCCAAGAACGGCTTCCACCGCTTCTTCTCCCCGCTCATTGATGATTTCGCTTAATGCCCGTTCGGGCCCAATTGCGGAAACCCGGCGGACCGCTTTTACCATTTTTGCGAAATTATCGGGATTAAGGGCAATAGGATCGTCCAGCCCCGGACCGCTTCCGGATAAACAGAAATGTTTTTCAATTACCGACACTCCCATGACGCATCCCAAAACCGGAACCAATTCCGGATCCAAACTGTGATCGCTGATTCCGACAGAAAGCCCAAAAACAGAACGCAGGCTTTGCAGCACCCGAAGATTGTACTCCCCCGGAGGAGCCGGATAAGCGGTGATGCAATGGAGAAGGCAGACATCCTGTTTATCAAAAAAGGAAAGAGCCTTCTCAATATCACATAAAGTAGAAACGCCGGAAGAAAGAATCGCCGGAATTTTGTACGAAGAAACTTCCCGCAAAAGCTTCGTATAATTGAGTTCCGGGGACGCAATCTTGATGATTCCGGGATTTAAAGCCTTTAACTCCCCCGCGCTTCTCATTCCAAAAGGCGTACAGAGAAAAATCAGTCCCTTTTTCTCTGTATACTCTTTCATCTCGCGGAAAAAATCCGGCGGCATCTCCAATTCCTTGAACCGGTCATAGAGCCGGATATTTCCGCCAGGAAGCGGAACTTCTCCGGTATTGGGATGCAGGATTTCATCAGCATAGACAATCTGAAACTTAACGCAGTCCGCGCCCGCAAGAAAAGCCGCATCGATTAATTCTTTCGCCTTTTCCCTGTCTCCCCCGTGGGATGTTCCAAGCTCCGCGATAATCAGCACGTTTTTGGGGCTGAACTCGGAATTTTCCGCGCAAAAAGGAATGACATTTTTCCAATCGTATTGATTCATTTGTTCATCATTTTAAAAGATTATTGTTCCAAACAAAGCTGCCGCTTAATTTCTTCCACAGGAAACCCTTGATCCAGCAATGCAAGAAAGCGTTGTCTTTCTTCAGAACGGCCGTCTCTGCGGCCCCTTTCTATACCGTCTTCGCGGCCTTCCGCGCGGGCATAGGCCATTACATCATCCATATTCCACTCTTCCCATAACATATTCAGCACCTCCGAACAGTGTATCTCTCAGTACTCTTTCATATATGAATAAGGCATAGAAAACGGTTTTGCTTTAGTGACGCGAAAACTTTTTATAAAAAATCGTCACTTTTAGCGCTGAATATTTTTTCGCCGTCTAAGTTTTTCCTTTAAATCTCCGGCGCGTTCGCTAAAAGGTACGCTTCGGCTTCCCGGTTCCAAAGGCCTTTATGGCGTCCGCAGATTTCCGCAAGCGCGGCGTAGAAAGGATCGGTCTTTCCTTTTTCGGCGAAATCGGCAATCGCGGTTAGTTCCAGATGCTTGTGGGTGTACATAAGTTTCTTACCGCCGGGGATTTTATCAAGTTCGATGGTGGTCTTAGGAACCGCGTTCAATCCGCCGATATGGGTGATCATAAAAACCGGATTCAATTCACCTTTCGCCATCATTTCAAGCGATTCTTTCATATCGTCGGTGTTTCCGCCAGAGGTTCCTACAATGTGGTGCGATTCATAATGCACGTTATAAAAATTGAAGGGTACAGAAAATTCCGGATCCGTGGGACCGGCGAAAAAGTTGAGACAGCCGTCATGTCCTAACAGCTTAGCGCCCATTTCCAGAACCGGCTTTACCGGCGCAAAAACAAACACATCATCATACAATTTTCCGCCGTTAAGATAGGTAAGATGATCAACCGGATCGGAAAGTTCTTTGGTATTCACATAGACGAGTTCCACGCCGTGTTTTTTGGCTTCTTCGGAAGTTAAAAGCTGAGCCGCGCGCTTAAGCCTGTCATCATCAATATCGGTTACCACTAAGAGGGACGGTTTCCGGGGATTATGAATCGCGTAATCGATTGCCGCAAGCCCCATGGGACCGACAGAAGCGAGAAGAATCATTGAGCCGCCTTCCGCAATTCCCATGTCGTGGACATAGGAACCCGCTTTTGTGTGATACTGGGCGTGAAAAGCTCCCACAACGCAGGAAACAGGTTCGGCCAAAGAACCAAGATAAAAATTATCGCCGGGATATTCCAGAAGACAGTTCATTTCCATCACTTCTTTCGGCAAAATGATGTAGGTCGCGTCCCCGCCGGTATACGCATAAGAATAGCCCGGAGCCCAGAGCGTCGCTTTTCCGCTTCCGTCCGGAACGTTAAGCGCCGGCTGGATAGCGATCTTAGAACCTGCCTTCCATTGGCCGGCCCAGCAGCTTCCGGCTTTCTCGATGATTCCGCAGAATTCGTGTCCGATAATAACCGGACGCGCGGACAAATCCTCCCGGACGCGTTTATGCTTATTCCCCTGCATGGCAAGTTTGTGGCTCGACATGCAAATAGAATCTGAAACAACCTGAACTAGAATCTCATCATCCTTGATTTCAGGAAGGTCAAACTCTTCAAGCCGCAAATCATCCACGCCGTAAATGCGAACCGCTTTTGTCTTCATATTGCCTCCATTATGCTGAGCTTCTCAAATTTCATGATAACCGATATGGAGAAATTTTGTAAGCACAGAGGAAGGTTTTACGGGAAACTCAATAGACTCAATGACGCGCCAAGTGTATGATAACATATGATTCAGATTTTTGGCACGAAAAAATGTAAAGATACTCAAAAGGCGCTGCGTTTTTTCAAAGAAAGAAACATTGATATTCAGTTTAGAGATATAGATGTTAAGCCTCCCAGTCCCGGCGAACTTGATGACATGGCGTCTTCCGCCGGGTTCGCCGCGTTAATAGATACGGACGGGCCCGCGGCAAAAAAGATGGGGCTTTCCTTCATGGATTATGATGAGCGGGAAACATTGCTGCTTCATCCGGATTTGTACAAAACGCCGCTTATCAGGCCCGGTAAAGGAAAAGTCCTTGCCGGCTTTGATGAAAAGGCTCTGAAAGACGCGCTTGCCGTGAAATCCGGCTAATTTTTATATTGAGCCGCGATTGCCTCATATGACTCTTTCAAGATTCGCTTTTTAGCAATATAATGATACATATGAGATGTTTGTCCGCGTCCGCGATACTATTAAGCGTATGTTTTCTATGCATATTGATGCCGGCCGGCGCCCAGACGCGGGAAGCGTTGTCCCAAAAAAATGAAAACTCAGAGGAAATCAATCCCTGTTTCCCGATTCTGCCGATAATCCGGACCGCGTTAGACGGAACATTCACGTGGCATCCCGCGCGGCCCCTGGAAATTCCGCCGGATAGTTTTTCGCTTAATTCCGGAAAGGCCGCGGTGATACAGCTTGACACAGAGGAAGAACAGTTTGTCTGCGAGTGGAACCAGGACGGAAAACTTATTCAGTTTCCGGTATTTCATGATATTCCGCTCATGGCATCGGTTCAATTCAACAAAGATGGGGAGGCCGCGCAGATAAGGCTCAGAGGCCGGCGGAAAACCAAAGATGAGTCCGAGGACGCTGAATCCATAGCGGAACCGGAAACCGAGATCAGCATCGATATAGAGATCATCGAATCGAAAGAGGGAGAAGCCTCGCTTGCCCGAATACATCGGGACGGCGAATACTATTTTGCCGTGTTTCATTACCGGAACGATTACGCTTCGGAAACCTGGTACGACGCGGAAGGAGACGCACAGGGATTACTTGTAACAAAATACATAAAAACCCATCGGAATACCCTGATTCTTATGACGGAATCCGTGCATGGAAATGGTGAAAACCGTATCACATACGATTATGATTCGTGGGGAAATACCTCGCGTGTTAACGCGGAGGCCATGAGCATATCGGTATTATATAACGCCGATTCCCGGCCGGTGTATCTGGAAAAAACATTGCCGGAATTGCCGGAAGGGGATGTTCGGCTTGATGAAGAAAATGATCAATCTTTTCAACAAAAAGAACATGTCACATTTCAATGGGATGAAAGGAATCTCCTTGTATCGGTAAAAAGAACCCCGGAAGATGCTGCCGCGGAAAAACGATACGAATATACGTTAGATGCCGAAGGTAACTGGACAGAACGCAGAGAAATCAATATGATGCGCCTTGGATCGTATCTTTTTCCATCGGAAGGTTCAACGATACGGCGGACTATCCAATATATTGACCAATAATATTTCAGGAGACAACATGGGTGAATCTGATAATTGGCGGGACCTGAAATACCAGGAAACCTTTGAACAGGAACTGCGCGGCCTTGAAAAAAGAAGAGCCGCGGACACAACCTGCACTGTCGAAGATATTGAGGGAACGCTCAAGCATCTGTATGTCATGGATGGTGCTGATTGGGGCGGCAGAGGCGATCTTCAAGACGTTGTGTTATACGCAACCATCGCCGCTTACGAACATTTTATCGCGGAATGGAAGGCAGAAACGTAAACGAAATGGATGAAACGGCTCCGGTGCCGCCGGAGCCGCCGATCTTTTACGCAAAGCCTGCCAAGGATCCTATCCGGTAAACCAGAAAACACAGGACCCAGCCGAAGGTAAGAAGGAATGCCACTTCAAATCCAAGCCATTTCCACCCAATTTCGGCTTTAATAGCGGATAATGCCGCAAAGCAAGGGGGAATAATCAGAATGAAAAGCATGAGGATGAAGCCCGTAAGCGGGTTCATTTCAGGATCATGAGCGAGCGCTTCCCGAAGGCTTTCGCTTTCCTCGTTTTCTTCGCTTCCCGTTTTATACAGAATCCCCAAAGTTGAAACCACCACCTCCTTGGCCGCAAATCCGGTGATTGTCGCGATAACAATTTTCCAGTTGAATCCCAAGGGTTTAAATACCGGTTCGATGAATTTTCCCATGCGGCCGGCAAAACTGTTCACCAGGCCGGCTTGATGCAAAGCGGTGTCCAGCCGGGCATCAATTGCTTCCGCGCCTTCATTGGGATATTCCGCGGCAAGCGAAGTCCGCAAATCATCAATCTCGCCGCTGCCGGCTTCGTGTACCGGGAAATAAGTTATCACCCAAATCAAGACAGAGGACACCAAGATGACGGTCCCGGCTTTTTTTACGTACTGCCAGGTTTTTTCCCACATGTGCCAAAGCGCGCCTTTCAGCGTCGGAGCGCGGTACGGAGGAAGTTCCATAATAAATGATGAAGGTTCTCCCCGAAGCACGGTCTTTTTTAAAATAAAGGCGCAAAAAAGAGAAAGAACGATGCCAACCGCATAAATCAGCATAACCATGTTGGCGGCGTTTTCGGGGAAAAAAGCTGATGCCAAAAGAACATGAACCGGCAGTTTCGCGCTGCAGCTCATAAAAGGGGTAATCAGAATGGTGATGATGCGGTCACGCTTGCTTTTTAAGGTCCGCGCCGCCATAATCGCGGGAACCGAACAGCCGAATCCAAGCATCATGGGGAAAATCGATTGACCGTGAAGCCCAAAAAGCCGCAGCAAGTTATCCGACGCAAAAACCGCGCGCGACATGTATCCCACGTCTTCCAGAATCGAAAGCAGGAAAAAAAGGATAACGATATTCGGCACAAAGGAAAATACGCCGCCCACGCCGCCGATAATGCCGTCAACAAGCAAAGAGCGGAGAATCCCTTCCGGCAGAACCGATGAAGCGGCGTTCCCCAAAAACCCGAAGAGATTTTCAAGCCAGGCGGCGGGAAATGCCCCCAAAGAAAATGTCAACTGGAAGACGGCCCATAATACAAAAAGAAAAACCGGAAACGAAAGGAAACGGTTCATCACCACTTTGTCGATGACCTCTGTGGCGGAAAGTTTGGTCTTTTCCGCCGTTTTAACCAATTTTTTAACCGCGCCGGCGATATACTCGTAACGCTGCTCCGTGATGATGATTTCCGCGTCTTTGCCGTAAAAACTTTCAATCGATGTTATCGCTTCCTGTGCGGCATATCCAATTTCCGCCGCTTTCTTATGAGATTTCAATGTATCATAAGCATTCGTGTCTTTTTCAAGCAGTTTAACCGCAAGCCATCGGACAGGATACTTTTTGACAAATGCTTCATCGCTTTCGATCATCTGCTGGAGAGAAAGCAGCTTGAGTTCAACCTCATCACGATACCTTATGTACTTTGCGGAAAAGTCCTTATCTTTTGCCGCCTGCCCGATATTGGTAAATAATTGATCGATTCCCTCGCCTTTGGAACCGACCGTTTTTACAAGAGGAATCCCCAGCGCGCGGGAAAGAGACTTTTCATCGATGCTGATGTTTTTCTCTTCGGCTTCGTCAATCATGTTGAGTACACCGATAAGCGGAATGCCCAATTCCTGGAATTGCAGGCAGAGATACAAGTTTCTTTCGATGTTCGTCGAATCCAGAACATCAACGATAACATCGGGCTTTTCATCTAGGAGATAATCCCGTGCTACCATTTCGTCAACAGAATAGGCTGTCAAACTGTAAATGCCGGGCAGATCGATAAAATAAAACGATTTTCCGTTTCTGTTTACACTGCCTTCCCGTTTTTCAACCGTGACCCCTGGGTAATTCCCTACTTTGTGATGCGCGCCGGTAAGGGCATTGAAAAGCGTTGTTTTTCCGGCGTTTGGATTTCCCGCCAAAGCAATCCGGCAAACTGATGACCGCGTATCTTGATTCATCGCGTTTTCCTTTCACATACAGGAACGGGCTTCATCTGTTTCATCATCCTTTTTTTGATAAACGACGGCTCCGTATTCATGCAGACAGAATCATCCCCGATAAGTTCAACTTCTATCTCCGAGGCCTCAAAACGGCGGATGAGCATATCGTAATCTCTCAAACGGATTTGCAGCGGCCCCTTGAACAAGGCGGACCGGACAACGCGTCCTTCTATTCCTTCGGTAAAGCCCATATCCGCCAGGCGCTTTCCTACCTCTCTTCCTAAAACAACTTTTTTTATTTTAAATAAAGCGCCGTTCGGCACATTTGACAAAAGCATATATTCTCCCTTCAAGAAGTTATAAAAGACTAACATTTTAAGAAAGATGCACACATTCGGAAAAACCTTTCTCTGTTGAATGCATCTGAATTAAAGATAACAGATTCGTCTCTTTAAGACAAGTTAGTTTTACTTAACTTATTTATTTTTGTCAAGAGGGGGGAAAACAATCTTACCTTACAGAAACACTCTAAGCTGCGGATAACTGCCTGCGTCTACGCCGCTGAAATCCCAGACGGTGCTGTCCCACCCCGCGGTACCTGTCCACCAGAGGAAGCTGCCCCATTGGACGATGTCTATATCCGCGCCGTTTTTATTGCTTACCATATTTTCGGCGGCGGCAATATTGTTATTTTCCGCCATGCCATTGTGTGCGTAGTTGTTGCTGAGGGTGCCGGAGTTGACGCCGGCCACACGTCCGAAGTAGCTGCTGGCGGTACTGCTATTTTTCACCTCTGTACCCATGAGGAATACGCTGTTTTCCACAGAACCTGCATTGTATCCCGTTATACCGCCTGTAGCGGATGGAGTATATGAGCTCACCATACCGGTGTTGTAACAGTTTTCCACTTTAGCGGTATTGTAACCCACAATACCGCCTGCATATTTAGCGCCGGAAATAGCGCCGGTGTTGCAGCTATTTTGTACTGTGCCGCCGGTTCCGTTGTAGCCGGTAATACTGCCGATGTAGTTTCCAACAGCGGTGATGATTCCGGTGAAATAACAGTTTTCTATAGTACCGGAGTTACGTCCTGCTATCCCTCCGACATAACTGGAACCTGCAATAGTGCCGGACACGCCCGCGTTGCGTACTGCGGCTCCGCTATCGACATAGCCGAACAGTCCCCTATAGGTATCGCTGCCGGTGATACTAAGCCCGGTAATCTTGCAGCCGCCGCCGTCAAAAGTTCCGGTAAACGGAGCGGCATTGCTGCCGATGGGCGTCCAGTCAGCGGTAGTTGAAATATCAATATCCGCGGTCATCTTGTAGTATTTGCCGAGAGTCCAGCCATCGATGCCGCTGCCTACTTTCGCAAGGTCAGCCGCGTCAGCCACGAGGAAAGGACTTGCTTCTGTGCCGTTTTCGCCATCGTCAGAGATACCGCCGCCTGCCGGGTTACTACAGCCCGGTGCGGCAAAAGCAAGAACAGATACCGACAGCATGAGTTCCTCCTCTTCCTTCAATAAAAATAGCTTCTCATACCAAGATTGTAACAAACGAACAACAACAACTTATCAGCAAATTAACAACGAGAAACGAAAAAAAGCAAAAAATCACTGTATTAGACTTCTTCTGAAACTGCGAACCTTCGGTTCGGATTAGTTTCCGAAGAACTCTATTATTGATTGTTGGCGAACGAGGCGGGGGAGGATGAATTACACAGAGGAGAAATCCAATCTTACCTTAATTTTGCAAGGGGTCAAAACCGCCGCCTTGCCCCCACCTTTTTAGAAGGGTTACATAGTTAAAAAGCCCGGACGGCACGGACAGCGTAGGAATTATACTTCCTACTGTCGTTGTTATCGCCGAACTGAAAGCCGCTGCTGAATCTCTGGCTCCATACATTTAAACTATCGAAAGACGAGGAAGACCAGTATTGCCTATTACTGAACCCGCCCAATCCGTTTACCTTTAAATTAGTATACATCAAGTTAAGCTCATCTTTACTTGGCAAGAACCAGTCTGTAAATCCATTAAAACTCAGACTATCGCAAATCTGCGCCGCTCTACCGGTTTCATCGTTACCAAGAAAATATACAATGATTTGTGTATTTTCTTTGCCTGTACCAACTCCTGTTTGTGTGTACACTTCATAATCATCTGCTCCCCATTCCGCATCAAACTCTGTGTCCTCAGGCGCCGCTTCCAGATAACGCCAGCCGTCTGTATCATCGCCTTTGTCATAAAACACAATGCCTCCGGCGGGGCCAGTATCACCTATTTGGTGAGAAATCATTCTGCAGCCGGTACTGTTGGCGCCGGTGTTTGTTCCGCCGCTTTAAGCGTGGGAAGACTCGCACCAAAGTCCAGATCGCCGCTGATGTTCCAAACCGCACTGTTCCATCCGCTGAATACACTTGCCTGTGTTGTGCCTGCGCCTACGGTTACATCCGCGCCGTCTATGTTGGACGCGGTACCGTTATCATCACTCCGCATAGTGACGGTGTAGTAGGTACTTTGTTTCTTACCGCCGCCTGAGGGGTTTCGGCAAGCCGGCATTACACCACCAATACTCTTTGAGAATTTTTTCATCGATTCCTCCGTAAAAGAATAAATATTTTTTTGCATGAAATTGTAACAAACGAACAGCAACAACTTATCAGCAGTTTAATAACAAGAAATGAAAAAAAGCAAAAAATTACTGTATTAGACTTCTTCTGAAACTGCGAACCTTCGGTTCGGGTTAGTTTCCGAAGAAGTCTTTGCAATTGCTCTCGTTTTGTTCCAAAACGCTGCGCAAAATGCAGTTTTGCTATGGAAGTTCTTCTGAAACTGAAGTTTCAGAAGAACTCTATTATCGATTGTTGGCGAACGAGGCGGGGGAGGATGAATTACACAGAGGAACATTATTGTAACACAATTGCCAAGGCAAAAATGACCGCTGATGTATGGTGTATATCAGCCTTACCAAACCAACAACCTTCTGCACGCTCTCGCGTGCGAGGCAGAGCAACGATGTATGTTGGTTCTTCTTTGGTGGTTGTATTCAGCCCGGCCGCTCATTATTGAGTGGCCGGACTTTAACACGAATAAAAGTTGAGTTTCATGTACAAAAATGATATACTTTCACTTATAGAGGGAGACCAGTGACAAAACTCGAATATACCTTCAAGAACGATACCTTGTTCAAAATACTCTTTGTGAAATATCCTGAACTGCTCAAGCGACTTGTAGCAGAGCTGCTCGGCATAACGCTCGAAAGTATCGGGGAGTTTGTGATAACCAATCCCGAAATGCCGCCGGAAGTAATAGGCGGAAAGTTTTGCCGCCTTGATATTAACATGACCGTAGACGGGCAGCGGGTTGATCTGGAAATACAGGTCAACGATGAAGGGGATTACCCAGAACGTTCTTTGTACTACTGGGCTCGTGAATATTCCACCGCCCTTGATGAAGGCGGGGAATACGCGGAACTGCCCCGTACAATCATCATCAGTATTATGGCGTTCAAGTTGTTCGACTGTGAGGAGTTCCATTCAGAGTTTCAGGCGCTTGAAGTTGCACGGCATACTCCGCTGACGGACAAAATGAGTCTGCATTACTTTGAGCTGCCTAAACTGCCGGAAGGAATAGATGCGAAAGATGAACTGAAACTCTGGCTTGCGCTGTTTAAGGCGGAAACGGAAGAAGACTTAGCGAAGATAGAAGCCATGGAGGTAACGGTAATGAATGAAACGATTGAAGCGTATCGGCAGGTAACTGCAACGGACGAGTTCAGAGAGATAGAACGCCAGCGTTCACGCGCTCGGCACAATGAAGCCTCTGCCCTCGGTCATGCCCGGCGTGAAGGTATCCGTGAAGGCGAACTGCAGGAGCGGAAAAAATGGCAGGGAATAATTGCCGGGAAAGACGCGGAAAACGAAAAACTCCGTGAACAGCTTGCTGAGCTTCAAGCAAAATTGGAGAACTAATAATGTGTGCATCCGATACACCTGCGCTTGACGCATGGAACGCAAAGATTTCAGCTTCCGAAAAAATAGCCCGCGAAATAGAACGCCGGCGTTCACGCGCTCGGCATAATGAAGCCTCTGCCCTCGGTCATGCCCGGCGTGAAGGTCTTCGTGAAGGAGAACAAAAACAATCGCAGGAAATAGCAAAACGGGCGCTTAATGAAGGTATGCCCATAGAAGTTATCAGCAAAATTACCGGACTTACTACCTCGAAAATTCAAAAACTGTAAGTTCATTTGTCCTGGTATGGGTTCTACACCTATAGAAATCCTCACCCGTTCTTCAATGCAAAGAAACCACTGATGCGCACAACGCACACCAGCGGTCTCTTTACTTAACCGTTTTAGTTGTTATCAACCACGAAAAGCACAAAAAATATTTCGCGGCCGTGGTTACTTCTCCACTTGCAGCCTCGGATAACTGCTCGCGCCTATACCGCTAAAGTCCCATATCTCATCGTCCCACATTGCGGTACCTGTCCACCATGAAGCAATGCCCCATTGAGCGCTGGTAATGCTTTCACCATCTATTCCGGTTGGTCCGGTGGCGGTAAAGTCGCCGCCCGTCATGGCTCTGTCGGCGCGGGCAGCCCTAGCCTATACCAGGCTGGAGCCTAAACTTGGGGGCGGACGAGGCGGAAGCCATGGTAATTGCCCGTGATGGTATACGGAAAGTCTGAGTTCCGGCGCGCAGAACGCATATACTCGTCACTATGGCTCCAGCTACCGCCGCGCCTCACGCGGCTAGTCCCCGAAGACGCGCCTTTGGGGTCGGTCTCATTGCCGCCGGAATAATTTCCGTACCAGTCCCAGCACCATTCATACGCATTCCCATGCATGTCATATAAACCATAATCATTCGCGGCTTTCTTTCCTACTTCATGCGTCTTAGCACCGCTGTTGTTATCATACCATCCGGTATTATCGCTTATCGTATCTCCGGTATAATACGCAGTCGTAGTTCCCGCACGGCACGCATATTCCCATTCTGCTTCCGTAGGAAGGCGATAACCGCTTGCATTAAAGTTGCAGGTAACCGCATCCCATGTACTATTAGGAGCGCCTGTTGGTGCTGCTCCCCAATCACTGGGATTGGTCTTCCCGCCAATGCTATACGCAGGAGTTAATCCTTCCATGATGCTCAGTTTATTACAGAATACAAGTACATCATACCAGCTTACTTTTTCCACAGGTCTCTTCCCCTGAGTTTCTCCTGTTTCGGGATTGTCAAAAAAATTACTCGGATTATTCCCCATAACAGATGTGTACTGCTCCTGCGTTATCTCATACTTGCCCATATAAAAAGCCTTGGTCAGCGTTACGGTATGAGGAGAGGCGTTAGTAATGCTGCTATCACCCATAATAAAGGTTCCAGCAGGAATCCTCAGCAAGGTACCTACATTAGGACTCTCAATAGCATTAGGCGGAAGAATTTCAATGGAAAGCGCCTTTGTATCGTTTCCCTCCGCGTTTGCCGCTTTAACCGTAAACTCAGCCGTTCCCGTTGTGGTGGGTGTTCCGCTTATTACGCCGGTATCGGCGGCAAGGTTCAATCCCGTAGGAAGAGAACCGCTTTCAAGGCTCCATGTGATGGGCGCGGTTCCGGTTGCAGACAAGGTTTGATTGTACGCTTCTTCCACTTTGCCGCCCGGTAATGACGTGGTGGTTATTGCGGGGGCGATGCTTTTTTCCCAGTTGTCAGCGCCTGCGGTTCTTATATAGGTTCCGGATCCTCCGGCCGCATACACATCTTTGACTGCATTGCTGCCGCTGCCGTTGGCGCCTGCAGGGAAGGCATTGTCTCCTATTTCAGTATCGCTTCCCCCAAAGGTTACGCTGATAAGGCCGGTGCAGCCGTCAAAAGCGCCGTTCCCAATGGTTTCAACATCTGCAGGAATGGTTACTACTGTAAGATTGGTGCAGCCGTCAAAAGCATTGTTTCCTATGGTTTCAACACCTGCAGGAATGGTTACTACTGTAAGATTGGTGCAGCCGTCAAAAGCATTGTTTCCTATGGTTTTAAGACTGTCGGGCAGGATAATGCCTTTGATATAGGGATTGTCCTGAATGATGTTCATGACATTTCCGATTGGGTCATCGCCATCCGCCATTCCTGTTATGGTATTTCCCGGGACAGTGCAGTCAGAAAGATCAAGAATGATGTATTTTTCAGCATCCAATATAGCGTCATTAATTGCGCTCCAGCCGGTCGTACCTTCCGGTACCGTATCTGCATTGGTAAAGGTTCCTGCCGCAGCTTCTACTGTTGCAGGAGCGTCTGCGCTGTTGCCGCCGGTGAGGGCTGCCAGTTTTTCCGCCAGATCAGCGAGCATATTTACTGCTGCCTTTGACACGGTTACTGTTGCCGTTTGCGTTACCCATGTTGTGCCGCTGTCAAGCGAAGCCTTTACCGTGTATACCTTGTCATCAGTGGTTGATGCATTTGCAGGGAAGGTCAGCGTTACGGTCTGGCTTGTGCCGCTGCCGCTCGTTGTGCCGGTGATGGACGTCGCAGTTGCGCCGTCAAAGGCGGTTACAGTAATACCGTTTGCAAGGTTGGTTCCCGCAACGGTTATCACGCTGTCGCCGCCTGCCGCGGCGATTGTCGTTGTTCCCGCCGTTACGCTGGTGATTGCGGGATCGGGAAGGTTCGCTTTGGAAAATGTATACTGATTACTCTGGAAGGTGAACGAAAGCTCTCCTTCGCCGACATCGAGATCAGCAGTAAATTGTATTGGTTCAGCCATTTCGTTCTTAACATTAGTGGTGTAGGGACGATGTCAGACGGAGTATCTCTTGCCAGTACAACAGCGGAGGAGACGACTTTTACCATGCCCGCAAGAAATGTAACAATCAAGGCGAACTTCTTTTCGCCGTTTGGTGATTGGACTGATGAGTCAGCCAATCCCAAGACAAGGTTTACTCTTATCGAGGGCAGCGGGAGTGATCCTGATACATTCCTTATGGAAACAGAAGTGGTACCGGGTGTATGGATATCTGCTTATGAAGGAACATTGGTAGTAGACACAGAGGAAAACGAAATTGATTTTACCGCTACCCATAGCTACCTTAAAGAAGCGTTTCGCGTTCGGCGTTGCCGTGATGGTTACGGTTTCTCCTTCCGCAACCTCGGCAGTCTTGCTCGCGGACGCGGTACCGTTATCATCACTTTGCACAGTGACGGTGTATGTGATTGGTTCCTTTCCCCCCCCAGCGGGGTTTTCACAAGACGTCATTGCAAACCCGATTATCATTGCCAAAATGACAATCCCAATGCTCTTTGAGAATTTTTTCATCGATTCCTCCGTTAAAGAATAAATTTTTTTTCGCATGAAATTATAACAAACAGACAACAACAACTTATCAGCAGCTTAATAACAAGAAGTGAAAAAAAGATCAAAAAATCACCGAATTATCTGACAGGCTCGGCTCACAGGCCCAGACTCGGCTCAAGGCATATTCAGGCAGAGTCAAAGTGTTTGTTTTTTTTCCTCATGCCACCTTGAAGCGTGAAACTTCTGCCATGAGAATATCAATCCCTTCGCGAGTCTTTCCGCACAATTCGCTGACATGGTTCACCGCAGCGTTAATCTGTTCCGCTCCGCTTGCCATCTCGTTCATACCGCTCGTGATTTGCGCTGTCACCTTTTCAAGATTGTTGCTTTCCGTGATAACTTCCCTCGCGCCTTCAAGCATTTCATTTGAGCCGCTTTGTACATTGCGGGTGATTTCGTTCACTTTGCTTACCCCTTCGAGAGTCTGCTTGCTTCCTTCGCCTTGTTCCGCCATTGAATTGCGGATGTTTTCTTCCTGCACTGATACGGTCTTAACTCCGGTGTCGATAGCCTCAAATTTGTTTAAAACATTTTCTGTTGAATGGATAATTTTGTCGATTGAGCCTTTTATCTTTTTCAACACGTCGCCGATAATTTTAGACTGTTCGCCGGAACTTTCGGCAAGTTTACGAATTTCATCAGCTACTACGGCAAATCCTTTTCCGGCTTCTCCCGCATGGGCGGCTTCAATAGCGGCGTTCATCGAAAGCAAGTTGGTTTGGCTGGCAATATTTTGCATAACGGAGTTAATTTCAAAAAGCCCTTCCGATTCGCGGGCGATCTCCTGAATGTCTGTTGCCACGTCCTGTAAGCCCGAACGCCCCACTTCGGACGCTTCCTGCAATGTTTTTACATTAGCGGAATTGCTGACCAGCGTTCCGGTAACGGAATTGATGTTAGCTACCATTTGTTCAATGGCGGATGAGGCTTGCGCGACATGGTGACTCTGGTTCTCAACATGGCCGTTCAGCTTGTCAATGTTAGTCACCACCTGTTCCATTGTCGCATGGGTTTCGGTTACGCCGGCGCTTTGATTCAGCACCTGCTCTTTTATGATCTGAATGTTCGCGGTGATCTGATTGATAGACGTCGCCGTCTGATTCATGCTGCCTGCAAGGTCAGTTACAATAGTATGCAGTGAAGCAGCTTGTTTTTTGATAATGATGATCATGCTTTTTATCTTATCCAAAGTATCGTTGAAGTAACGCGCAAGATTACCGATTTCGTCTTTAGAATTGACGGTAATGACTTGAGTCAGGTCTCCTTCGGCAATGACTTTGAGATTTCCTATTATTTTTGTAAAGGGCTTTCGGATAAGCCAGGCAAGAAAAAGTACCAACAAAATAGACAAAACTATTATTATGATAACAGCGATTTTAAGATTCTGTACGACATTAGTGAGATATACCTCATAGTTGCGGTACACGTCATCCCCTGCCTGTGCGATTCCCTGGAACACTTCGTCAATGTCTGCCGCTATCTTGCGGGTAATGGCAATACTCTGATCATAATCCAAACTAATCTGCATGGTGTCGTCATTATCCCTGAGATTATCTGCCAGCGACCTGATAGCCGGAACGTATTCGTTGTTCAATGTATTTTTGGCTCGCTCTGTTGTGGCCGTAAGTCCCGATATGATGGATTTATCAACCTGCGCATCCTTACCAAGAGCAAGCAGCACTTCATCAAGAAATAAGGCAAATGATTGGGTATCGGACAAAAAAACTTGCTGGAGGTTCTGGCTTTTTGCGGTGTCCCCCTGAAAAGCGTAAAACAAGGACTGGTTTGCAGTTTCCACAAGAGCGAAAAACGAGGTTTGAGCGCTTTGGGCAAGGGATTTAGTTTCAAACGCCCCTTGCCACAGCAGGGTACAAGCGTGATGGCAATCCTCCGTTGCGCCGATACTCCTCCAGCTAAACACCGCGAATGCCGCAGCAGTAATCAGACAGCATGACAGAAATTTTACCCCGATGGATAAATTGTTAAACGACTTGAACATAATAAAAACCTCCTTTCTTTTATAAACGATAAATTGTAACAGACAGACAACAGCAACTTATCAGCAGCTTAACAACAAGAAGTAAAAAAGATTGAAAATTATTGAATCATTGAATTATCGATTGTTGGAGAACAAGGCAGGAGAGAATGAATTACACAGAGGAGCGGTTCAAGAACAAAACCTATGACATTATCCCTTGTAATTTGAATCGTTTCTTCTTTGTTAAAAGTTGTGTTTCATATACAGAAATGATATACTTTCACGTATGAACGAAACGATTGAAGCGTATCGGCAGGTAACTGCAACGGACAAGTTCAGAGAGATAGAACGCCAGCGTTCACGCGCTCGGCATAATGAAGCCTCTGCCTTCGGTCATGCCAGACGTGAAGGTATCCGTGAAGGAGAACAAAAACAATCGCAGGAAATAGCAAAACGGGCGCTTAAGGAAGGTATGCCCATAGAAGTTATCAGTAAAATTACCGGACTTACTGCCTCAGAGATTCAAAAACTGTAATTTGTTTTGATCGATTTACTGACAAAGAGGGTATCACGGACGATGAATTGAAAGAATTGGTCAATCGGCTTGAGCTTGTTTTTCTGTTTATGGGTTTGCAAAATCGGATAGAGGTAATATCGATAAAGGGGAATTGCAGGCGTTCAAAATGAGTGCGAAAGATTACTTCGCATTAACCGATGTACAAATAGAGGCTTGGTTGAAAAGCAGTACTTTGATTGAGTTAGGAGGCAATGATGAAATTTAAAAGTGATATCTACGAAGCAATATATAAAGATGCAATAGAGATGTTCAAGATTGGAGCCATTTCCGAAGCAAGAATGCGTGAATACAGCGATATGTGTCTTGTCCAAGAAACAGAATCCGCTTACACTACAAAACAATCCGCAGAAAACGAGAATGCTAGTCCTGTTATTGCTTATCAATAAAAAATGAGTGTCTTGCACCTTATCCACATTTAGTGTAGGTTTTAATCCATGGACACTATAACTTTTTCGTGACTGTCACTCACGCGTGAACTTTTTTCGGTAAAAAATCAATTTCATTATTTAAGAGTTCTTCGTTCATACAAAAAACAACCCCTGATGCACGCAACGCACACATCAGGGGCATTTTTACGTAACCTTTTTAGTTGTCCAGTTGCAAGGGGACAATACCGCCCCCTTGCAGCCCAACTTTTTTAAAGTGTTACATAGTTAAAAAGCCCGGACGGCACGAATGTACGATGAATAAGTCTTGTAGTAGCTGTCATAGTAGTTGTACTGCTGACCGTTGCTGAAACCCTGACTCCACGCGGTCTCATTATCAGTATTGTCCTGCGAGGAAGACCAGTAGTAATCATCGGTTGAAACATCGTGGAACCCGCCCAATCCGTTTTCCTGTAAATTATCATACATCAAGTCAAGCTCATCTATACTTGGCAAGAACCAGTCTGTAAATTCACCAACAATCAATTCATCGCAAAGCTGAGCCGCTTTACCGGTTTCACCGAGTGTATTAAGAGCCTCTACAATGAGTCGTGTATTTTCTTTCCCTGTACCAACTCCTGTTTGTGTACCGGCAACATCATAATCCATTGCTCCCCACTCCGCTTCAAACTCTTCTTCCGCAGGAGCCGCTTCCAGATAACGCCAGCCGTCTGTAACTTCGCCTTTGTCATAAAACACAATGCCTCCGGCAGGTCCGGTATCACCTATGGCGTATGTGGTTGTTTTCTTGCCCCCCGCGGGGTTTTTACAAGCCGTCATTGCAAACCCGATTATCATTGCCAAAATGACAATCCCAATGCTCTTTGAGAATTTTTTCATCGATTCCTCCGTTAAAGAATAAATTTTTTTTCGCATGAAATTATAACAAACAGACAACAACAACTTATCAGCAGCTTAATAACAAGAAGTGAAAAAAAGATCAAAAAATCACCGA
>DBDH01000048.1 GCA_002293455.1 Treponema sp. UBA937 | reverse complement strand
TGAATACAAAACATTTCTTCACATTATACGTGCAGCAGAAACGTATCTGCCTGAGTGCATTCGAGCAAGGAAAAGAACCGGGAGACCGCCGTATGAGTATTTCCCCTTCATTCGCGGTATGGTAGCAAAAAGTTTTTTCGGAATAGAAAAAACGAATCAGTTGATACAACGGCTCAAAGGAGAACCGAATCTGCGTCTGTTATGCGGGTTTGAAAGAGTTCCTCATGCATCAACCTTTTCGCGTGTGTTTGAATATCTGGCAACAGAAGGAGTTTTGGAAATGGGTTTTGATGCTTTGGTGAAAAAAGCCCATGAAAAAACGGTAGTGTATCATGTCTGCCGAGACTCGACGATGATCGCCTCTCGAGAAACAGTATCGTTCAAAAGCAAGAAAAACGATAAAAAACCGAAGAAAAAACGGGGAAGACCGCGAAAAGGCACGATAAAAGAACCCCAAGAACCCCTTGAACTCGAAAAACAGCTTTATGAAGATGCTCGTACATCGCTCAAAAGACTGAACAAAGCGTGTGCATGGGGCTGTAAGAAAAACAGTCAAGGAAAAATCGAAATGACTAAAGGATACAAATTACATCTTGATGTTTCCGACACGGGATTCCCGCTTTCGGCTGTTATCACCGGAGCGAATGTTCATGACAGCCAACTTGCTATACCCATGGAGAAACTGACGGAAGAAAAAGTCGTTTCTTGTTACAGCTTGATGGACGCTGCCTATGACGCAATAACTATCAAGGACTATATCCAAAGCCGTGAACGGATTCCGATTATCGATCCCAATAAACGAAATGACGAAAACAGACCGTCGCTTGACCCTGCACAAAAAGAACGCTACAAAGTGAGAACAACCGTTGAGCGCGCCAACTCGCATTTGAAAGATAATCTCATTCCCAAAGCCATCTATGTCAAAGGATACACGAAAGTTTCTTTCGTTCTTTTCGCTTCCGTCTTTTGTTTGGCTCTTATTAAGTTCCTTCAATATTTCATTTGTTGAGTTTTGCAACTGGCTCAACTAATAAATCATTTTGAAGTATTCTCTTTTTCTGTATTGAATTGCAGGCAGGGTATGGAAAGTCCTTGAAACAAAAGATTTTTGCAGCAATAGCGAAATTCGTACCGAAAACTAATTCCTTACATTAAACTTGCCGAAAAAGACAAAATCAGATAAGATATACGTACTAAAAATCCCGATGGAGAATGTGGGCAAAGTTAGAAGGATTTATGAAGAAATTTATACGTAATATAATAAATTATATAAAGTATGCTCAATATGCTGCCAAAGCTCATTTAAAGGCTGAAGTAGCCGGCTCTTATTTAAACAGACTGTGGTGGATATTGGATCCATTGTGTTTTATGTTAGTATACATGTTTATTTCCAATGTTGTGTTTCGCAGATCCGAACCTAACTTTCCGGTGTTTGTTATTTCTGGGTTGACGTGTTGGGATTATTTTTCCCGAAATACTTCATCGGCTGTAAAAATAGTTAGAGCAAATAAAGGCATTCTTACCAAGATGTATCTGCCCAAATATATACTTTTGCTGCAAAAAAGTTTTGAAAGTATGTTCAAAATGCTTATCTCCTGCGGCCTCATCTTAGTACTTATGGTTCTCTTAAAAGTTAAGTTTACATGGTATTTGCTCTATTTAATCCCTGTTATGATTGTTTTTTTTACCGTGACATTTGGGTTTAGTTGTATATTGTTACATATTGGAGTGTTTGTTGTAGATTTAGATAATGTTATACGTATCGTTCTTCGGCTTACGTTCTATATGTCGGGGATTTTTTATAATATAGCAACCCGCGTTCCCGCTCCTTACAATGACATCATAAGAAGGGGGAACCCCGCGGCGCTCATTATTGACTCATTCAGGTGTGCTGTGTTATATGCCAAAACTCCGGATCTTCCTGCTTTAGGCGCTTGGTTTGTGATAGGGATACTCGTTTCAATGCTTGGTGTACATATTATTCATACATATGAAAACAGTTATGCAAAGGTAGCGTGATGGATTCTAAAATACATAATAAAGAGATTGCGATAAGGGTAGAGAACCTTCATATTTCGTATAAGACCATTAAAAAGCTTTTTTCTATCAAAAAAAACTTTTTTCAATTTAAAAAGGCTAATGCATGGCGTTTTGAAGCTGTCCGCGGCATATCTTTTGAGTTGGAAAAAGGTAAAATATTAGGAATTATTGGAAAAAACGGCAGCGGTAAATCAACGACATTACGGGCCCTTGCGGGGATATTCTCTCCCGATGAAGGGACGATAAATACGCATGATAACTCTATTTCTCTGCTCTCTATAGGCGTAGGATTTCAGTCAAAGTTAACCGGAACGGAAAATATCTATCTTTCCGGATTGTTATTAGGGTTCACAGAAGAATATATAAAACAAAAAGAACGGGAGATTATCGATTTTGCCGATATTGGGGATTTTATCAATGAACCGGTAGAAACATACTCTTCCGGTATGCATTCAAAATTAGCATTTGCCATTACCGCAATTTTGGAGACCGATATAATATTAATAGACGAAGTGTTAAGTGTCGGTGACGCCGAATTCAGAGAAAAAAGTTATAACAAAATGAAAGAACTTATTAATCATGAGGAACGGACTGTTGTAATCGTTTCACATTCTCTTGGGACAATAAAGACGCTGTGCGATGAAGTCTTATGGATACATGAAGGCTTGGTTAAGATGCATGGCAAGCCTTCTGAGGTTATCAAAGCCTATGATGAGTTTATGAAGGTTACCGGTATATAACATATGAGTTTCTTGCAAAACTCGGTTAGTTTTGCCGAAACTCATGCGATTTCGCGCTTAAAGGCTGTGAAATACGCATTTTTAAGAGGTTGAAATTGCAAAAACTGAAGTTTTGCAATTTCTTCATATTTGATGAATTCGCCGGATTGTCCGGATAGTTCTCTATTTTCTTCTTTTCTTTCAATTCCCCTGAAATCTACTTTAAAAAAGTGTATATTTATTCTAGAATGAAAAACAGGTGAAATTTAGGAAAAACTGTATCGATATTAATATCTGAAAAGTGACGGTAAAAACCGGCAGGGATGAATGATGATAGTTACACTGAAAAATCTTTGGAAAACCTATACCATGGGAGAAAATAAGGTCAATGCCCTTAAAGGGCTTAGCCTTGAAATCGCCGAAGGGGAGTTTGTTTCTGTTGCGGGACCTTCCGGATCGGGAAAGTCAACCATGATGAATGTTGTGGGGCTTATTGATAAGGCTTCCGAGGGCAGCGTGCTTGTCTGCGGAAAGGAAACAACCCAGTTGGACAGGCACGAGCTTGCCAAAATGCGGCGCGAACTTATCGGGTTTATTTTTCAATCGTTTAACTTGCTTCCGGTGCTTAATGTATATGAAAATATTGAACTTCCCCTTGTAATCAGCGGGAATTCCGGTTCAAAAGCTGAACGAAAAGATTGGATCAATCATCTCCTGGAACAGGTCGGTCTTGCGGACAGAAGAAATCACACACCGGCGGAACTTTCCGGCGGGCAGCAGCAGCGGGTTGCCATAGCCAGGGCGCTTGTAACACGCCCGAAAATCGTTATTGCGGATGAGCCCACCGCAAACCTGGATTCGGAAAACGGCGAAAAAGTGCTTGCACTCATGAAGCAAATCAACCAAGAGGATAAAACCACTTTTATTTTTTCCACTCACGATTCTACGATTTGGAAAATGGCTAATCATATTGTATTTCTTCATGACGGAGAAATCGCATCGGAGACGCGTCAGTGACATGGTTCATGGCTTTCCGGAATATATGGCGGAATAAAAAAAACAGCGTTATCATTATTGTTTTGATCAGCGTCATAACCGCGATCTTTTTTATCGGCAATAGTATTTTAAATCGATCAAACCAGGGCTTGAAACAATCTTTTATCGAAAATCTTACCGGTGATATTGTTATCGAAAAAGTTAACGACATCAGTATGAATCTTTTTGGAATAAATACTCCGGTCATAGATGAATTTTTTACAATTCCCGCGCTGCCTGCTTATGATACCGTTATGGAACTTGTCAAACAGATTCCGGGGATATCTCATACAACAGGACAGGTTTCGGGGCAGGCTGTTCTGGATTTGCACGGCTCCAGGCAGCCGGTTCTTATTTGCGGAATTGACGGCGGTGAATATTTTGATCTTTTCCCCGGTATTGTTTTGGAAGAAGGTGATTTCCTTAAAACCGGCGTTCCCGGCGCGATGATGACCAAAGCAATGGCCGATCAAATTGAAAAATCCAGAGGAACAAGGCCTGGTATCGGTGATCTTGTTTTGCTGACAACAGCGTATTCCTGGGGCGTTAAAATCCGGGAAGTTCCGCTTGTTGGGATATATTCTTACACAAACCCCGGTCAGCTTATGGATCAGATTGTTCTGTTGGATGCCCAGGACGCGCGGATTTTATCGGCAATCCAGGTCGCTTCTGCCGAGGTTGAAGTTTCTGATGATGCTTTGGGTTTATTAGACGATGATATTGATGATCTTTTTGGCGAAGGAGATGATTCGGAACTCTTTGCCGAAGAAGAATCTTTCTCCATTAATTATTTGGAACAATATTTAAGTGCGGAAACAGAAACGGAATCTGTTGATGTTTCCGGAGGAGACTGGAATTTTATTCTGATTAAACTGCAAAATAATACATCGGTGAATAGAGTTATTCGTGAATTGAACAAACAATTATCCGCGTATGGTGTAATGGCTGTGGGATGGCGTACCGCCGCCGGGCTTTCCGCGATATTGGCATTGCTCGTACAAACCCTTTTTAACGCGGGAATCGTGCTTATAAGTATTGCCTGCATCATTGCGATCATCAATATTCTTTTGATTGCGGTATTCCGAAGAACGCGTGAAATCGGGACGCTCAGGGCGATTGGCGCGTCTGACGGATATATCCGTTCCCTTATTTTATGCGAAAACACGGTTTTATCTTTTGCCGCGGGAATTGTCGGCGTGGTTATGGGAATCGTATTAATCAGCGTTATTAACGATATGCATATTGTTATTCGCAATGATTTGATTGCTTCTGTGTTGGGCGGCTCTGAAATTAATCTGGATGTCTCGTTTGGCATTTCGGTAACATCTCTTTTTGTTGCGGTGGTTCTGGGATTTTTGGCCTCTCTGTATCCGGTTCAAATGGCCGTAAAAATCGATCCCATTATTGCGGTTAGGCAGGGTTAGTATGAAATATATAAAAATGCTTGAACTGGCAGTAAAATATCTTATCCGTTATCGCAGACGATACTTGTTTCTTTTTATTGCCATGGGATTTGGTTTTTTTCTTATTACGTTTATCACATCCATAAAAGACGGCATGACAGAAAATGTGTATCTTACCGCTCAGTCTCATTATGCGGGAGATGTAATTGTTACCGCTTATGACGCGGACATCAGGAAACTAAGCCGGATAAAAGGCAGCGACGCTGAAATTGTCGTTCAAGCTATAGACGCGTCGCAGCTCAATCCGGAAAGGGTTGTGTATAGAACGATGTCTTTCGAGCGTGGGACGGTTTACTTTAACGGTATGGGGATACCGCTTAAATATGTTATTGGCGTTGATTGGGAAAATGAAAGAGAATATTTTGAAAATATTACCTACCAGGATGCTCCGATAAATTTTTCGGACATTGATGAAAATACTATGGTGTTATCCTCGCCTGTGGCGGAAAAATTGGGGCTTCGTGCCGGAGACAGTATTATTCTTGATCAGCCGACTACAGAAGGATATAAGAATACCCGTGTTTTTGTCGTTCAGGCCATCATTGAAGATAAATCGATTTTCGGTTATTACAAGGCTTTTGTCTCAAGAGATGTGCTGAATGACATGTCCGGATATGGTGAACATGCCTGCTCATCGATAGGCTTGTTTTTTAATGATAGAATCGGTCTCTCCGAAAAGGAACAGATACTTTACAACGAATTAGTACCGCGTGTAGCGATGGGACCCGTAGTTTTTGGCAGAAATGATTTTACGAAAGCGAGATCCGGGACGTGGAAAGGGGCGCGGTTCTTTGTCATTACGCTTTCGGTATACCTTTCCGAAATAGCGGAATTGCTGGACGCGCTCAACCTGATTACTTATTTTTTATATGTTGTGATGCTGCTTATCATCTTTGTCAGCGCGTCGGTCACTTACCGGCTTATTCTGTATGAACGAACGAGAGAAATCGGAACGATGATGGCTCTTGGTTTTTACGGTTCCGACATAAGGACCATCCTGATTTTTGAAACAATTTTCCTGGGTATATTGTCGCTTACCGCCGGTTTTGTTTTATCGGCTCTTGTTGGTGAAGGATTATCTTTCTTTAAGTTTACTTCCATCCCCAGTTTTGATATTTTTACCAAAGACGGAAGTCTTGTTCCGCTCTATCAGTTTAGGACAGTATTAATTAATGTGATTGCTGTATTTTGTATCCTTTTTCCGGCTGTTTGGTTTCCTGTGTATACATCGTCGAAAAGCCCTTTGCCGGAAATGCTATCTGGAGGAATGAAAACATGAAAAAAACTCAAGGATTATTGCTCATCTTGCCTATATTATTCCTGGGAAGCGTTTCGGTCTGGGGAATAACGGATTTGGACCTTTTGAAAAAAGCGGATAGCCTCGCCAGTTATATGGATTCTGATTTTTCCGCGGAATATACTATTGTTCAGGATAAGCCAGGACAAAGCCGAAGCACTACCGTGGCCGGAGTGTTCCGAAGAGATTCCAGGGAGATGTATGTTATCATCATCATGCAGCCTGAAATTAACAAAGGGCAGGGTTACTTAAAGCAGCAGGAAACCTTGTGGGTTTACGATCCTGAGAGCAGGAAATTTAATACGACAAGCAGTTCCGACAGATTCCAAAATACCAACGCGCGGAATTCAGATTTTACCCGTTCTACCCTCGCGGATGATTATAAAATTATTTCCGGAACGGATGAAGCTTTAGGAAGATTTCAATGCCGTGTTCTCAATCTTGAAGCTGTTACAACCGAAGTAACGTATCCGAAAATGAAGATATGGATTTCCGAAGACGGATTGGTAAGAAAAACGGAAGATTATAGCCTTTCCGGTCAGCTTTTACGCACATCCGCTTTTCCGGATTACTACCAGATTGGAAACAGATTTGTTCCCAAACGTATTTTGTTTGTAGATGAATTGCTGGGAGCTGTTTTGAACGGCAGGTTTGTTAACGAAAGAACACAAATCACTATTAATAAGCCGTCGTTCGGCAGATTAGCCGATTCTGTATTCTCAAAAACATTTTTGGAAACGGTGAATCAATGAAAAAACATATCAGCGTTGCGGTTTTTCTTATTTTCTTGTCTGTTTGCGTCGCTGCTCAGGATTCCGCCGCAGGTACTGCCGATGATTTTTTTGACGGGGATATTGATTCTCTTTTTGAGGATGTTCCGGAAAGTGACCCTATAGATAATCCTCCTCCTCCCGTAAATAATGCGCCGCCGCCAAGCAATAACGCGCCAAGTGTTCTCGCTTCGGCTCTTAAAAAAATCGGATTCACTCTGGATGCCCGGTTTAATTTTGCTGCCGGTTATGCGCCGGGCTGGATCAAAGCTCCCTGGTATTGGGATGAAGAAAGGGACCCCGTGACTTATCGTTATGATGATGAAGTTGATAATTTTTTCATGGCAAAAATGGAATCCAAAATCGCTTTGGATATTCAGATTTCCGATGTGTTTCGGGTAAGGCAGACTCTTGCTCTGGCTATTCCGTCACTGGCCATAACTATTCCCGAATTTTTCTTTGATTACAATTTGCTGAATATTGTATTTTTTAGAGCAGGGAAATATTCTTTCAATTGGGGAATATCTCCTAATTTTCCCTATGCCAATTTACCTTCCCGTATCCCCAACAGCAGGGAAAAGGAGGTGGATCTTTATGGCGATTTGTACATACTGAGAGCGGATATTCCCATAGGAGTCGGCGGATTTCAATTGGCGCTTATGACCAGGAGCAGTATTTTGGGCAGTAATGGGCACATTGATACACCGGAGCACCCTAATCTGAATAATATCGATAAGGAAAGAATAACCATTGCCGACAAGGTTTTTTGGGGGGCAAAGTTTAATCTGGCAGTTCCCTATTTCGATTTTGACATGGGACTTTTGTACAACACAAAACAGGATTCCAGGGCCTTTTTGGCCTTAAAAACGACGCTTTTTAACCAGTTGGAACTATATGCGGAAGGTTTGCTTTCTTTCAATTCTGGTACATCTGACAGATTTGGAGGTTCCGCAAGTATTGGATTCATGCAGGAATTTTTTAATCGTCAGCTTTCGGTAAATGCCGAGCTGTTCTATAATGGGGAAGAAAAGGCTACGTACACTCCGGCTTCAAGTTTTTTCGGCAAAGATGATGCTATTCCTCTCATAAGCGGACTCAATACCGCGCTGAATATCCGCTATAAGCCTTCATGGTTCAAGAAAACAGAATTTTTTCTCAATTATCTTCATGGCTTTAATGAAAACACCGTCCAGTTGGTACCCGGTTTTAGGATAACGCCGCTTTCAAATTTAAACCTCTATGTGGCGGTTCCCATGGCCTTGGGGAGTGAAAAAGGACAATATTACAATTACAATGTCGATGAGAAAAACAGACCATTCTCTATCATTCTGATGGTTACTTTCAGCGGAAATTATCGGTATAGTAATAATTAAACAATAGAGGCTGTTGCAGAACGCCAGTTTTTGCGGCAGCAATCTTTAAAAAATATGCGGGTAACTTATGAAGAAACTGATCATGGGTATTATTTTTTTATCGTTTACAGTTTCTCTGTTTTCTATGGAGTTTGATGATCTTCGATCTTTGAAAGATTCCGAATTTCCAGTAACTCATAATATTGAATGGAAAAGCGGCGATGAGCCGGGGCTTGAACTGCTTCCCGAACTTCCCGGAACGGAACAGATTCGGCAGCGTTTTTCTCATATTCGGCCTGAAATCACCGTGGAAAAGTTATACCGAATCTCTTTGGGAAGGGATAATTCCGCGAATATCAGCAGTGTTTTTTTAAGACTCGCCAATGTTTTTGGGAATCCCGAAACTCTGACAACATATCTTTACGAAAGCGGACGGTTGAAAAAGGAAATACCGCTGATTGAAGAGGCTTACATTTGCAACGCCCGGGGGAGAAAGGCATCTCCTTTGCGGTTTGGTCCATCGGATATTCCCGGAACTTTTGATTATTTTCAGTATTTGGATGAAAATAATTTTTCCGGTATGGTTATGAAGCTCTCTTTGGACATTACAGAACAATACGTGTATCTTACTTCGGAAAATGCTGAAAGTTTAAGATACGGAATATTCCCTTTAATGCCCAAGGAATCCATTTTTATGGACAATTTTCTTTTTGTTGACGGCAGTTCTTTGTATATGTACAGTATATCCTATTTAGAACATGATGTTAGCATTAAAAAAATAGGTCCATACACGATTAATCTTGCCGGAATGTTTGGCAAAAGAATGGATGTTATGGCTGAATGGATTACAGGTGAATTTTTACGGCATTAGCATCCTTCATCATCGGTAAATATATAAAACAATATTTTCATTGACGACACGATAAAGCTGTGCTATATTGGTGTAGTATCCAGTTTGGAAAAAAATAATTTCATATCTTTTGGGAAAAGCCATGCAGTATTTTGATACTCACGCCCATATTGGGCTCATTTGTGATGATCCTATTGAACAGCTCATTGTTATACAAGAGGCGCGCCAGACTCGTGTTAACCGGATTGTCTCTATATGCAATAGTTTGCATGATTTTACCCGTGTGTATGATAATTTAAAATCCGCGGGCAATGTGTACCATGCGGTTGGTGTTTCTCCTTCTGAGGTTCAGAATCCGGGGAGAGACTGGATCTCTGTCATTGAGCAGGGAGTTACTCTGCCCAGAGTTATTGCCATCGGTGAAATCGGCTTGGATTATCATCATAAATTTGGTGATAAAAAATCGCAGATAGAACTTTTCATTACCCAGCTTGATTTAGCGGCTAAGCTTAATCTGCCGGTAATCATTCATAATCGTGATGCCGGTGCGGATGTTTTGGATATTCTTAGGGACCGCCTGCCTCCTAAAGGCGGTGTGCTTCATTGTTATTCAGAAAACGCTGAATACGCGAAAAAGGCGCTGGATTTGAATCTCTATTTTTCGTTTGCCGGGAATTTGACGTATCGGAACGCACGGAATTTGCATGAGACAATAGATGTTCTTCCCCTGGACCGGGTTTTGATTGAATCTGAAAGCCCCTTTATGGTTCCGGCGGATTTTCGTGGCAAGCGGAATATGCCGAAGTATCTTCCCCAGACGGCCCATTTTATGGCGGAAATGTTGAATGCCGATGAAGAAGAACTGTGCCAAATTCTCTGGGATAACGCAAACCGCTTCTTTGGACTCCCAAGCGAATAATTGTTAGGTGAACTTGTATCGTCCCGTCAAGATAGGAAATCTTGATATTTCCGGAAATCTTTTTCTCGCCCCTGTTGCAGGCTATTCCGATAAAGCCTTTCGCTCTATCTGTGTAGATCAAGGGGCTGATTTTACCTGTACGGAACTCATTTCTTCCGAGGCAATGGTTCGGGATTCGTCCAAGACAGAAGTATTGCTCAACCGCGCTGATAACGAAAAAAACTATGCCGTTCAGCTTTTCGGTTCCGATCCTGATGTGATGGCAAGAGCCGCGGCTTTGCTGGAACCGTGGCATCCCGAAGCCGTGGACATTAACTGCGGCTGTCCTGTTCCTAAAGTGATTAAAACCGGAGCGGGAGCCGCGTTGGCGAAGGATCCGGCGCGGCTTGGAAAAATTGTGGAAGCGGTTGTGCAATCGTCCGAAGAATATTTGGGCGGCATTCCTGTGACGGTAAAAATCCGCTCCGGCTGGGATGCTTCATCGATAAATTACCGAGAAAGCGCCCGTGCTGCGGTAGAGGCTGGCGCCGCGCTCGTGGCCCTTCATGCGCGGACGAGAGTTCAAGGTTATTCAGGATTGAGTGATTGGTCCCATATTGCCGATTTAGCATCGGTCTTAAATGTTCCGGTTATTGGTTCGGGGGATTTGTTCAGCCCGGAAGATGCCGAGAGAATGCTGAGGGAAACCCGCTGTGCGGGAGTCATGTTTGCGCGCGGCGCTATGGGAAACCCCTTTGTTTTTTCGGCGGCAAAATCCCTTTTACTGAACGGTTCTTATACCTGGCCGAATGTAACGGAAAAACTTGCCGTCGGATTTAAGCAGCTTTGTATGTCCGCGCGCGATATTGGGGAAAATTCTGCCTGCCGGGAAATGCGGAAACAATTCTGCGCTTATACCAAGGGCATTGAAGGCGGCGCGGCTCTCCGGAATTTGCTTGTTCATGCTGAAACTATAGAAGATTACCGAAAGATTTTTCTCGGCTATGGGATTCCCGCGGACAAATTGGAATTTGCTGAGGCTCACGCCCGCGACATTGACCTTTAGACCGATTCAATCGTATGCTGAGGTATGAATCTTTTTCGCCGTCCGTTCCGGTTTTGCAGTTATAATATAACGTTATTTTTAATCGGTCTTAATATTCTTGTGTTTCTCATTCAGCAGATATTCAGAGGACAATATATTGATATTTATTTGGGCTTAAGTGTTTTGGGCATTCGAGAAGGCTTTTTTTGGCAGTTTGTGAGTTATATGTTTGCTCATGGGTCGATAAGCCATATCGTTTTCAATATGCTGGCCCTGTTTATCTTTGGAAGCGCTCTGGAACGGCATGTTGGGAGCTGGGAGTTCCTTACCTATTACATGATTACCGGTATTCTCGCCGGCGCTTTTTCACTGTTGATCTATTGGTTTACCGGCAGTTATAGAGTGCTTTTGATTGGCGCTTCCGGGGCTCTGTTTGCGGTCGAACTTGCGTACGCGACCTTCTTTCCCAATGCTACGATTTTTATCTGGGGGATTCTTCCGCTAAAAGCTCCGGTGATGGTTCTTGTCTTTACCGGAATTGAGCTCTTTAATACGGTAACCGGAAGCAGAGACGGCGTTGCTCATTTGACTCATCTTGCCGGATTTGCTTTTGGGTGGATCTATTTTATCATTCGATTCGGCTTTAATCCCGCGAAATCTTTGTTCAGACGCCGCCGCTGACAAACCGATACTTACAGTAAGGATGAAAGTCGAAAAAACGTTTTTTGCCGCGTGTTTTTTCTCGTTGAGCTTACTGGTGCCGCTTGGTTCTCAGGAACAAATCGTTCCTGAGGTGCTTCGCGGTCAGGTCCGAATCGATATTGAGCCGATCTACGCGAGCTTCATGGACATTCCCCTTCCGATGAATACTGAAACCATTCAACGGCGCGCACTGGATGAAGCGTCCATGTTTTTTTCCGCAATGATCTACGGCTGGAGCTTCGATTATGAAATCGGCGAACGGGCGCGGAATATCCCGGAAATATTTGAACTTACCTCTCTCGGTGAAATACAATACGGCGATCAAAATCTGCATGTTACCGATGCGGAAGTAAAAGATCGGAAGTTCTATGTCTGGACCGATTACCGGATGAATGAAAGCCAGATAAAACGAATGCGGATGTGGCAGTCTCCGACAATCAGAAACGCGCAAGCGCTTGGATACGGCCCGCTCGGCGGCCCGGTGAACCGGGAAGATTGGCTTAATATTAAAAAGACTGCCCTTGAGGATGCCGCCAGAGCCGCCGTTAGGAGGTTCCTTCAGGGAACGGAACGAAACCGCCCCAAAGAAGCGAGGGGATATATCGCGCTGGATTCCTTTCCGTTTTTCCGCATTGATGCCGGCCGCTGGGCAGTTAGCGCCCGCTTCAAAGTAGAGATTACCGAAATAGTTCCCTTTGCGGCGTATTAGTTTTTAATACTCAACCAAGAAATAATAACACCATGTCATCTATTATTCTTCCAATGGGAAGGATCGTGATATTTGCAGTATTTTGAATAATAATGATGATGAAAAGCAGCGGCATCCCGATTTTTGTGATTCGCATTTCTGTTTCATAAGAAAGATTCAATCCCGAAAAAAAGACATGACTTCCGTCTAAAGGCGGGAGAGGAATCATGTTGAAAACCGCAAGTCCAAAATTGATGTAAGCTATATTGATGCATAATTGAAACAAAACCATGTAGATTGAACCAATTTTTTCCGATGAAAAAAATTCCATTACTAACACTAAATGTTCTGGTGGAATGGACATCATCAATTTACAAATAAGAACAAAGATGATTCCTATAATCAAATTGGATAAAGGTCCTGCCAGGGCAATGAAGCCCCGATCCCGTCTTGGATTTTTAAGCTGTTCCGGTGAAAACTGAACCGGTTTTGCCCAGCCGAATCCCGCGAATAATATGAAAATAAACCCGATAAGATCGATATGTTTTAAAGGATTCAGCGTAAGCCTTCCCTGATTCTTTGCGGTCATGTCGCCAAGTTTGTACGCGGTAAAAGCATGGAAAAATTCATGTACCGTAAAACCGATGAGGATTGCCGGAATGGTGTATAACATGCGGGAAAGGCTTTGCATCTATATTTTCTTGGCTATATATTTTCTGACAAACCCCGCGGGCCGATAAGTCATTTTTGCTTGACGAAGGCCTTCATCGCCAAGGTCCTGCTCGCGGTTGATATAGGTGTAATACCGGGGAAGGGCCGCCGCAAAAGCCTGATTGATAAATTGATAAATCCCTTTGTATTCATCGATGCCTTTTTCAAAGTGGATGGCAAACATCCGGCCTTTTGCGAGACTTTCACCCAAACACCAGCCCGCGGGCTTTCCGTCAACGTAATACATTGCGCCCTGCATATTGAGTACATCGAAAAGTTCCAGGGCCTCTTTCGCGGAGTTATAATCACCGGGAGTTCCTTTATCAACAGCCCATTGATCTAACACCTGCGCCGCTTCGGGAATCAAATTTTTCGTTAACGGACGTTTTTCATATTTATAAGAATTGATAAACGCGTTTACAAGATTCCGCTTCTTGTGATATTTTTTTCCGGATAATTCGGCTAAATCTGTCCGCAGATAGAGATAATCAAAATTGTCCCTGTCTTCTGTTACTTCGATTCCCCACTGTTCCAAATGAATCCGGTTGGGCGTCAAAACCGCGTCGGGAATGCCTTTCCAGAAATCATGTGTGTTGAACAGTTCTGTCAACACTCCGCGCGGCGGAACATCGCAGGGGGTCATAAAAAAGTTCTTGCCGTAGCGGGTCCCCGAAATGATAAAGGTATTCCCAGCGACTCTTGAAATGCGGTAATTGTACTGTTTTCTGAAAAGAAAAAGGTTTGAAAAGGTATATTCAGAAACACCATCGGGCGTCATTGATAAATGGGGATGCATTTCGGGTTTGAGCTCCAGCCCCATCGGAATAAAATTCGGAAATTCTGGTATTAACATATATTAATAAATATACAGAAACAGTGAAGTGCAGGCAAGATATTTCATTCATTGTATAAAAACCCATCCAGAGAATACACTCATCTTGCGGTCTTGCGGTTTCTCCAATACAATTGAATTATTGGAGAGTTTGTAAAGGAGTGGGACAAATGGCAGATAAAAAATTATCTATTGGTCAAATGTTTGGATTCGGTATTTGCGATCTTGGCGGGAATCTCTTTTTTACCGCTCTGGGTTTTTGGAGTTTGGTATACCTGACCGATACAGTCGGGTTATCGGCTGCGCTTGCCGGAATTGTTATTATGATCGGTAAATTTTGGGATGCTGTTTCCGATCCTCTTATGGGTTATTTATCGGATCATACCCGCAGCCGTTGGGGAAGGCGCCGTCCCTATCTCTTGTTTGGAGCTGTCCCTCTTTTGCTGACGATGTGGTTTTTCTTTACGAATCCTCATATTCAGAATCAGGCGTTTTTGGCTTTTTGGGCGGCTTTCTCTCTTATTCTTTTGAATACCGCTTACACAGTGGTCAATATTCCTTATTCATCGTTAACGCCTGAATTAACTTCTGATTACCATGAGCGGACAACGCTTAACGGATATCGTTTTGGCTGTGCCGCGGTTGGGACAATGCTGGGAGCGGTTGCCGTTCAGCCTATTGTTTCGGCGTTTCCCACGAGAAGCGCGGGGTTTTCCGCGGTAGGGGTTATTTTAGGGTTTGTCATGGCGATAACAGCCTTGATTACTTTCTTTTCCACGAAAGAAACTGTTGTTAAAAACGATGTTTCCAAGGAAAAATTTCTTAAAAGTTATCTTGGAGTATTTAAAAACCGACCCTATGTGATTCTTGCCGTTGTATATGCTTTGAACATCGTGGGGCTTAATTTTTTACAGGGGATTTTAGTTTATTATACGAAATACATTTACATGCGCGAAGATGCGACTTCTCTTGCCATGCTAATTCTTTTGGTTGTCGCGATTATTTGTATTCCTATTTCGGTAATGGTTTCAAAAAAGATCGGGAAGAAAAAAACGTATCAAATTTGTTTTGCCGTGCTTGGCAGCGCCTGTTTGGTTATTTTCTTTATTGGTCATCTTTTGAGCGTGAATTTCTTTCTTGGATTCATGGTGTATGCGGGGATAGGTCTTGGATTCGGTTATGCAATTCCCTTCTCGATGGTTCCGGACGCTATCGATTTTGATAAAGCGAAAAGCGGCGGAAGAAATGAAGGGACTTATTACGGCATGTGGACTTTTATTTCAAAGGCCGGTCAGGCTCTGTCAATCTTTATGTCGGGGCTTATTCTTTCTTGGGGCGGTTATGTTGCCGACGCGGTACAAAGTTCAGGGACGCGATTCGCGATTCGGCTTATTATCGGGCCTTTGCCCGCGATGTTTTTGCTTGCGGCTTTGATTCTGCTTCAATTTTTCCCCATCGATGAAAAAATGTATAATGAGATGATAAGCAAAAACAGGGCGGTAAGCAGTGAGTAAATTTGATCTTTTGAAAATTCCTTTCGCGGATGTTTATCAAATGTATATCCAAAAGATCGAAAGAAAGGGCAGGCAGGCCGAAGAATTACATACCGTTATCACTTGGTTAAGCGGATATGAAGAAGATGCATTGCAAGACAGCCTTGCCTCAAACATCATTGTTGAAGATTTTTTTAACAATTTTCCAAAGCTGAACGAGAACGCGGGACTGATAAAAGGAACTATCTGCGGATATAAAGTAGAAGAGATTGAAGACCCTTTAATGCAAAGGATACGTTACATGGATAAACTTGTCGATGAACTTGCAAAGGGGAAATCCATGGACAAGATTTTGAGGAAGTAACTCGTTAAGATTCAATTGATGTGTATGGAAGGTGATTATGTGGCAATGTCCAAAATGTTCCCGTAGGTTTAAACATAATGAGCAGTCTCATTTTTGCGGAAAGATCGAAACAATAGATCAATATATCCGTGAACAGAATGAAGATGTGCAGCCGCGTCTTACCGCAATACGTGAAACAATTCGTTCCGCCGCACCCTATGCGAAAGAAAAGATTTCCTGGCAGATGCCGACTTTTTGGCAAAATGAAAATCTTATCCATTTTGCGGCTTTTAAAAATCATGTAGGCATTTATCCCGGCGATTTGACCGATTCTCCTTTTGCGGAACGGATTGCGGGACTTAATACTTCAAAGGGAACGATACGGTTTGCGTACGATAAAATCGATCTTGCATTGATATCGGATATTACAAAATGGCGGATAGAATGTGTTAAAAAAGGGAGTGGTTATGGATGATATACAAGTAAATATTGACGCAAAGAATAAAGGCCGGTATATCTGGATTGCTTCGATTACCGCACTTGTAGGAAATGCCCTTTTATCCGGCATGAAAATTACTGCCGGTATTTTTTCCGGCAGTCTTGCGGTAATTGGTGACGGAATTGATTCTTCAATGGATGTGCTGATTGCGATTATGTCGCTCCTTGTTGCACGTGTCATTGTTCGGCCCGCTGACGCGGATCATCCCTGGGGGCATGGCAGGGCTGAAACGGTTGCGACCGCGGTTCTTTCATTTATTTTATTTTTTGCCGGTGCTCAATTAATTTTTGACGCGTTATCGACAATTATGAGAGGGGAAATCCGCGAAGTTCCGTCGGTTATCGCTTTGGTGGTTACGGTTGTTTCGATTGTTGGAAAAATCGCTTTGGCCTGGAGTCAGTATCTGTTCGGGAAAAAAGCGAAGTCCGCTATGCTGATTGCCAATGGCAAAAATATGGCGGGCGATGTGGTTATTTCTACCGGAGTTCTTGTAGGTTTGGGTCTTTCATTGATTTTTAAACTGAGCATCATTGATCTTATTGCCGCTATTCTTGTGGGATTTTGGGTTATTAAGTCCGCTATCGGTATTTTTATTGAAGCCAATACGGAACTTATGGACGGCGGTTCCGGTAAGGATTCTTATCGAAAAGTGTTTGATGCGGTATCTACCGTGTCCGGCGCCGGAAATCCGCACCGAACCAGAATGAGAAAGATCGCCGGATTTTGGGATATCGATATTGATGTTGAAGTAAACCCGAATCTTACTGTCCGGGAAGCCCATGTCATTGCTACAAAGGTTGAACAAGCGATTAAGGCAAATATTGACGGGGTTTTTGACATAATGGTTCATGTCGAACCTTCGGGGGAAGGAAAACTCGACGGTGAAGGGTTTGGTCTTTGTGAGGATGAAGTAGAAAAATGAAAAGGATTGCGAGCGGCTCTTGCTAGAACGTAATTACCGCGGGGAGTGATATTTGGCTTTCGCTCTGGCTGATTGAAATGTAATAGGAAAGTTTTGAGGTCCAGTTTTGGATCATTCGGGTTATGAGGGAATCATTTATTCCGGCGGCTATGCTTTCGCCTGGAATACCGAACAGGATGGTCCATTTTTCCTGACCGGCTATGGTGTCGGGAAATCTTAACACAATATACAAGTTTTCATCATCCCACATTTCCATTGCCCGAAAATTTTGCAGCGACCTTCTGGGTTTCCACAGATCGGGAGAAAAGTACAAGAACTCGCTTGTCAGCCACGAATTAACAAATAACGGAACATCTTCATCGGTCTGTACGATTGTGTTGTCCGGCATCTCGATTTTGTATTCGCCTTTGACTGCCTGAATGGCATTTTCATCGAAACAAGGAAGCCCATAAACGAGATTGTTTCCTTTCATCAGAATAATTGTAGGACTGCTGACAGACGCAATTTCATCGGAAATGCTTTGGCTGTCAGCGGAAGAAGGTACGTTAACGCTTAAAGAAACATCGTCCGGAGAGGAAGGAACAAAGCGGTCTTTCGCCTGCTGTATCAATTCGCAAGAGGAGAAAAACAGTAAAGGCAGGAAGAAAACCCACCGCTTCCTCATATTTTTTAATCCTTGAATAGAGTTCTTCGGAAATTTATATCTCCGAAGAAGTCTAATGATTTTGCTGCCTGAGCTTGCTTTAAACATCCGTTTTTGAAACAAGCTCAGCTATCCTCGTCTATTCATCGTCGTCATCGCTGTATTCGTCATCATCATAGTCATCATTATCGCCGTAATCATCGTCTTCATCGTCGAATTCGTCATCTTCGGAATAGTAATTTTCATCGTCGTCATAAGATTCATCGTCATATTGATCTTCGTCTTGATAATCTTCATCAATACCATAAACCGGATTTTTTTTATGAAACATCATTTCTGTCATATTGGAAACCGCGTCGTTTAAGAGTTCCAGCTTTGATTCAATCCTGTCCAGGATAATCATATCCTTCTTTTCGTTCCATAAACGGGATTGGTCGGTTCTGGTATCTTCTACGGGATTCGGGCTGTCTGCGGAAGAAGCCAGGTACTGAAGTACATAACTGAACAGCGATGTGCTTCGGACATAAAATTCCGCGTTGTCATCGGTATTAAAATGAAGTACCACGCTGCATTGATCCCGTGACAGAACCGGCCAAAGCATAGGAAGTTCGTCGCCGCCCAGCTGCGGAAGATCGATCAAAGGCGGCAGATCGCCGGCTTGTTCAAGAAAAATTTTTCTTGCCCGGCGGGAATTCGGTTCTTCACCGGAAAGATCGCTTATCAGTTCTATCAAGACATCAGCGGTACATACAATGCCTTTGGACGCATCGTTCAAGAGGGGGAATTCATTATCGTCCGGGGCAAGCGTAAGGTCTTTATCAAAACCGAGGAGAAGCTGAACATCCCACGGGAGGGGAACCGCGCCTTCCTCGGCTATATTGCCCGGAATACGGACGGCCTGTATTTTTTCAATGGGCATAGGCTTCGCCGTGAGGTTAAGTTTTTCATACAGAACAGTAAGCTCTTTGAGCGTCTTCTCCCAAAACTTTTTCTGTTCAGCCGTAAGGTTTTCCGTTATATCCATAGCACCTCCAATGTCTCATTATTCATGAGCCGATGTAATCGCTTCCCTTTCAATGTCCTTGAAGTAGCGGACGGTTCCTACTTTCAATTCATCAGTGGCGGCATCGTCGCATACTATAACCGCCTTGGGATGAAGCTGGAGGCAAGAGAGCGTCCACATGTGGTTCACTCCGCCTTCAACACATTCCTTTACGGCACGCGCTTTCCCGTAACCGTTTGCCAGAATCACAACTTCGCGGGCATCCATGATGGTTCCTACTCCCACAGTGAGTGCGGTAACCGGAACCTTGTTCACATCTCCTTCAAAGAAGCGGGAATTCGCGATCTTCGTATCCATGGTAAGGGTTTTTATTCTGGTCCTGGAACTCAACGAAGATCCCGGTTCGTTAAAAGCTACATGCCCGTCCGCGCCGATTCCGCCCATGAAAAGTTCTATACCGCCGAGGGAAGCGATTTTTGCCTCATAGCCGGCGCATTCCTTTTCCGGATCATTTGCCATACCATTTAAAATATTGACGTTTTCCTTTTTAATATCAATATGATGAAAGAAATTTTCCCACATAAAATGATAATAGCTTTGCGGGTGAGTTTCCGAAAGACCGACGTATTCATCCATATTAAACGTTACTACATTGGCAAAAGAGACTTTGCCGGTCTTGTTAAGGTTAATGAGTTCCTTGTACACTCCCAAAGGAGTCGATCCTGTGGGAAGTCCAAGGACAAAGGGTTTGCCGGAGTTGGGATTAAAATCGTTGATCCGCTTTGCAATGTACCGGGCTGTCCATCGGCTTAATCGTTGATAATCTTCATGAATAATGAGACGCATATAACCTCCAAAAAAATATTCCAACGGCGGTTCCGTTCATCCGGGGCTTTTCAAAAAACCGGTGTTTGGGGAAAAGCTTTTACAGAACGTTTTTCTTTAGTTCTCCGCCTACAACGGTACTCAGTATATCAAAATTCTTGTCGAATACCACCAGGTCCGCATCAAAACCGGGGACAATGCTTCCTTTTCCTGTAAAGCGCATCACCTGGGACGGATTTGTGCTGGCCGCCCTTACCGCTTCTTCTAGGCTGAATCCAAACTGAACCAGGTTTTGAACACCCCGAATCATGGTCAAGCTGGAACCGGCAAACACATCATCTATTTTACGATGAAACGCCCCGTCATGGAAAACAACTTCTTCGCCGTTTGCGAAGAAAGGACCTTTTGCTTGTTCAGTCGGTTTCAGGCCGTCTGTCACGAGAATAATTTTATCCGAAGGCTTGTCCCGTTTCAGCAGACGGATAACGTCCGGGTGAACATGCACGCCGTCGGCGATTATTTCGCAGGATATTTCGGGATGGCTGAGAATCGCCCCTACAGCGTTCGGGTTCCGGTGATCTAGTTTGCTCATCGCGTTAAACATGTGCGTAGCATGAAATATGCCGACCTGCATCCCTTCCACCATATTTTCATAGTTTGCGTTGGTATGGCCCGCTTGAAGAACGATGCCCTTCTTTATGCAGAAAAGGGCCAGTTCCCGCATGTTTTTCAGCTCCGGCGCTACGGTCATGTTCACAATATGGCCGTTTGAAGCCTCCCAAAGCTGTTCCATAAAGCCCATATCCACCGGGCTCACTGTTTCGGGCTTTTGAACACCCAGCCGTTCAGGAGAAATGAAAGGCCCTTCCAAATGAAGCCCCATGATCTGCGCGCCGGATTCCTTTCCAATCGCGGCGGACACATTTGCTACGGCTTCCAGCATCGCCTTGGGTTCCGAGGGATAAAGCGTCGGATTAAAGGCTGTTACGCCGGATTCAGCCAAGAGCTTGGACATTTCAATGACTGAATCGGTGGATGAATCGTCTGTGCCGAAGCCGCCGAATCCGTGGATATGAGTATTTACAAGACCGGGGGCAATATAGGCTCCGCCCGCGTCGATAATCTTAACATCAGCGCCGAAATGCTTTTGATCAAAACGGCGTTTGGAAAAAACATCCGCGATCTTTCCGTCTTCAATAAGAACCGCACAATGTTCCATCACCGCGAAACCGGTCATCACGGTCCCGTTGTAAAGACATATAGGCGTCATAAAAACCCCTCTCTCATAAGGAATGCATATAGTAATTTTCTACAAAACGACCGTGAAAAACAAGAGTAATTGGGGCAATTGTAAAGTTCCGGTTTCACGGGAAACTTAATTGATATTTATTGATCAGTTCTCAGTTCCTTCTTCATGTTGGGAAGATGCTTCTTTCTCAAGGCCCTTGTTGTGCCGATTGATGAACGGCGATGGCGGCGAAGCTGTCTTGGACATTTTTGAAAACGTCAACATAGAAAGATTTTCTACCAAGATTTCATATTGTGTCTCCTTAAATGAAGTACCGTGTAATCAAGTAAGGGCATGTTAATCGGGTCGGTAGTGATGTTTCATGGCATAAAAGACAAAAATTATCGAAAATTTTCCTTGCAAAATAGAAATTTCGTGGTATAATGGGGTACAGAAAAAAATTCAATAAAGGATAACTATAAAT
>DBDH01000023.1 GCA_002293455.1 Treponema sp. UBA937 | reverse complement strand
TTTCTTTCATGCGTTTGCCGTGCTTCTTTACCGAACAATCGTCATGTCGCAATTCCCTGCTCTTGCACTTTTTTTGAGCCGATTTCCCTAAGCAAATACTTTTGGATTTTGCCGCTGCCGGTCATGGGGAACGAATCGACAAAGAAAATATATTTGGGAATTTTGAAACGGCTGATCTGTCCCCGGCAAAAATCCCTTATATCCTCTTCTGTAACGGATTCTGCTTCATGCAAGATAACAAAGGCGCCTACTTCTTCGCCGTATTTTTTGCTGGCAATGCCGACAACTTGAACATCTTTCACTTCGGGCATAGTGTAAAGGAATTCTTCGATCTCTTTAGGATAAACATTTTCTCCGCCCCGGATAATCATATCTTTGATACGGCCGGTAACCATATAATTTCCGTTGGCATCCTTTACGCCCAAGTCGCCTGAATGAAGCCATCCATTGTCGTCAATAACACTACGGGTTGCTTCTTCCATTTTGTAGTAACCTTTCATCGAATTGTAACCGCGGCAGCAAAGTTCTCCGTGAACTCCCACGGGACATTCTTCGTTGGTTTCAGGATTGCGAACGGTCACTTCAATATTAGGCAGTTCCCGCCCGACAGTCCCGACTTTTACTTCGATAGAATCTGTTGTCCTGGTTTGAGTCATAACGGGAGACGATTCCGTCAACCCATACGCTATCGTAATTTCCGACGCGTGCATATCTTCTATAACTTGCTTCATCACTTCCATGGGACAGGGAGACCCTGCCATAATGCCTGTTCTCAAACTCGTCGTATCAAACATTTTAAACATAGGATGATTTAACTCGGCGATGAACATAGTCGGCACTCCGTAAAGCGCGGTACATCTCTCTTTCTCAACCGTTGCAAGCACCAAAAGCGGATCGAAATTTTCTATTAAGGCCGCCGCCGCTCCATGCGTGATTACCGCCATCATCCCCAACACCAAACCAAAACAGTGGAAAAGAGGAACCGGCAGACAGACAATATCCCTGTTCGAAAAATTCTGACAGTCTCCGATACCAAGCCCGTTATTGAGGATATTCCGATGCGTAAGCATCACACCCTTGGGAAATCCTGTTGTTCCGGATGTGTACTGCATGTTGACGACTTCGTTTTGGTTACAGGACTGTTCAATCTCGCGAAGTATTTTATCATCGGTATGTTTTCCCAGAAGCAGCAATTCGGGGAAACTGTACATCCCCCTGTGCTTTTGCTGACCAATGTATATAACACTTTTCAAAAAAGGAAACCGGGCAGATGTAAGGTTTCCGCGCTGGGCCGTTTTTAATTCCGGAACGAGTTCATTTATCATCGCAACATAATCCGAATCCCGCCACCCATCAACAATACAAAGAGCCGCCAGATCGGACTGCTGAACAAGGTATTCCAACTCATGGAGCTTGTAGTTGGTATTAACTGTTACCAAGACCATTCCGGCTCTGGCTGCGGCAAAAAGAATCGTGTTCCAGTCCGGCACATTATTCGCCCAAAGACCGATATGATCGCCCTTCTTCAATCCCATTGCCAAAAAACCTTTTGCCAACTCATCAACCCGCTGGTCAAACTCACGATACGTAAAACGAAGATCCCTGTCCGCATAAACGATAAAATCATGATCCGGCTGTGTTTCAGCTTGTTCCCGAAGGAAGGCCCCCAGGGTTTTTTCAATAAACGCCATATCGATTCCTCACATAGGTGTGTATATTACAGCCAAAATCTTTACCGGATTTTGGTCAGCGGCAAATACCCGGTGCGGCACAATTGAATCATAATAGACTGAATCGCCGGGATACAATTCGTGGGAATCCATGCCGTATTCAAGTTTGAGTTTTCCTTCCATCACGAAAATAAATTCCTCGCCTTCATGTGTAGACTTTACCTGTTCCGCTTTAGGATCAATATCAACAATAAATGGTTCCATGTGGCGGCCGCCCTTGTCGGCGGCAAGCGCGCTGAACCGCAAACCCTGCCGCATATCTCCGGCAGAGGCCTCTGCCGCGGCATTTGCCGATGAATCTGCGGAGCTGCCTGTAACAAACCTTGCGGCACCTATTCTATCTTCGGCTCTTGTGATAACCGGCCCCTGCTCCTCGTGATCGTCCAAAAGCGTTCCAAGCCGGACGCCCAGAGCCCGCGATATTTTTACGAGCGGCGCTAAATCGGGAATATGTCCGTCTTCTTCAATCCGCCGAATAAGTTCTATATGTAATCCGCTTCGTGCCGCCAAATCTTCTCTGCTGATAGAATAGGTTTTGCAGAGTTCCATGATTCTTTCTCCAAGGCTTTTTTTATTGCTCATATACTCTCCTGTTCTCTCGAATTATATGCTTTACATAGCAAATAACTTATACTACACATAGTGCCTTTGTTTAACAACAACACTAGGCATTTTCGGTGTCAGGCACATTTTACAATGGACCACGCCTTCCTATCAAGAAGCTCACAAAAAAATATGTCGGATAACATCAAATTTTGAGAATCTTATCATTGACATTAATGCATGTTTTGAGTAGGATAAAATACTCAATAATAGTATTTTGTACTTCGAATAGGAAGGTTAATTATGTCAAGGACTTGTGATCTTTGCGGAAAACATACCGTCACTGGAAATAATGTAAGTCACGCAAAAAACCATACCCGCCGCACTTGGAAGCCTAACTTGGTAAAGGTTAAGACGCTTATTCAGGGAACTACCGTTACGCTTAAGCTTTGTACCCGTTGTTTACGAAGCGATTATATCACCAAGAAAGTGTAAGCCGCTGCCGGATTTTTCCGGAAGAGGTATGTTGAAGGCTGTCCGGAAGGTGTTGTCCAGGACAGCTTTTTTGTTTTAAGACAATTAGATGATCAGCGATAACCCGTCAAAAGCCGGTTCAATACTGATCTGACCGATGTTTTTTTCCCGCAAAATGTTATTACAATAGTGTGATATCTCCTCATGAAAGAAATTATGAGCCATATGGATGAGATACACCATTTCCGCTCCGGTTTTGAGCGCCGCTTCTATCGCTTCATCAAAATTAAAATGGGTAGAATGGTTGTTTTTTCTCAAAGCATCAATGACTAACACATTCGGTTTTCCGATAAGCGGTTCCGATTCCGCGGGAATTTTGCTGGTATCGGTTAAATACACGATTGATCTGCTATCTTCAACAATTTTCCAGCCGTAAATATCCAATTCCCCATGTTTTACCGGAATGGGAATAATTTCCAGCCCGTCAATGGTAAACAAATCGGAGACCGGTGTTAATTCGATTCTTGGTTTCCCGCCGCCTTTCTGGGTTTCCCGGAAAATATAGGAAAAACGCTCTTTTAAATCTTCTATGGTTTGAAAATTTCCAAAAATCGGGATAGGACTTTTAAAACTCAACGGGCGTACATCATCCAGTCCGTGAACATGATCGGCATGAGAATGCGTAATCAATATCGCGTCAATCTTTTTGATGCCTGCCCTTAGAGCTTGAAGGCGGAATTCCGGGCCGGTATCGATGATCACCGATTCTCCGTGATTCCCCTGAATCCACAACGATGATCTCAAACGCCGGTCACGAGAATTTTCTGATCGACAAACATCACAATCACAGCCAATAACCGGAACGCCGTCTGAGGTACCGGTTCCCAAAAAACGAATATGCATATATATGGTTTACCCGGACTTGTCCTCTGTGTCAATTCGGGGTACTCTTACCGCATGTCAAACCCCGAATTAGTAAAAACGCTTGATTTTATTCTTAACCGCTGCGATGAAGCCTCTATCGAAGTAATTGCCGCCGCTGTAGTCCGCCGCCGCCGCGATCTTTCCGCGTTCGGTTCCATGAATATTCCCGACGCGAAACAGTTCGCCGAGAATATTACATCACAGATTAATATCGGCGCAAGTATAGAGGGGATGCAGCAAACGGTTCGGGACATGGCGGTTCGGATTATTCGGAAAGAAGCGCCTGAATTGACGGAAACTCAAATTAATCAGTTAGCTGATTCTTGGATTCCCGGCGCTTCAAAAGATCATACATCTTCGATTCCGCCGGAACTTCTCATGAATATGATCAATCAATTTGTCGCGTATTCCCAAGGAAGCATGGACGATATTGAGGAAAAAAGCCTCCGCGGAGAAATCGGCGATTGGCCGGCGCGCTACTGGAACGCTTTTCCCAATGTGATCTGCCTTATTATCCGGGAATATTTGAACGGTGAAATTTCGGAAGATGAATATAAAATGAAGATAAACGCCGCGGCCGCTATGGAAAGCTGATGAAAGAAAAGAGGGATGATGTGAAACGGGAAAGCAAAACAAAAACTTTTGGGATATTAACTGCCGGCGGCGACTGCCCCGGACTGAACGCGGCGATACGCGGGGTATGCCGGGCCGCTTACGACCGTTACGGGATGACTGCCGTAGGAATTGCCAAGGGATACGCGGGACTCATCAACGGTGATTTTAGAATATTGCGGCAGGAAGATTTTTCGGGGATTCTGCTCAGGGGCGGAACCATTCTTGGCGCCAGCCGGGAAAAACCGTTTAAACTAAAACACGATGAATTTCATAATCTTGTAGAAAACGATAACATTGCACTCATCAAAGAACATTATCAAAAGTTAAACCTGGACTGTTTGGTTATTCTGGGAGGCAACGGGACGCACACCACCGGCTATCTTTTATCTCAGGAAGGCCTTAATGTGGTTGGGCTTCCCAAAACCATCGATAATGATATTGTCGGAACCGAACGGAGTTTTGGCTTTCATTCGGCGCTGGCTGTCGGTACGGAAGCGGTTGACCGGCTTCATTCCACGGCTCAAAGTCATAACCGGGTTATTGTGATAGAACTCATGGGTCACAAATCAGGATGGCTTGCCCTTCACGCAGGCGTTGCCGGCGGCGGGGATGTTATTCTGCTTCCGGAAATCCCTTACGATATAAAAGCTATCGGGAAACATCTTATGCATCGATTCCAAAGCGGAAAGGGCTTTTCGATAGTTGTTGTCGCCGAAGGAGCCATGTCGATAGAAGAAGCCGTCATGGAGAAAAAAGACCGGAAAAAATTCCGTGAAAAAACAGCTTCTCCATCCATTGCCTACCGGGTTGCTCATGAAATAGAAGAAGAAACGGGTATGGAAACAAGGGCAACCGTATTAGGATACATGCAAAGAGGCGGCATTCCCAGCGCGTCCGACAGAGTTCTGGCAACCGCGCTTGGAACCGCGGCAGCCGATCTTCTTGCCCAGGGAAAGTACGGCAGAATGGTATGTCTCGAAAACGGCGGAATGGGCTCTGTGGATTTAATCGTCCCCGCGAACAAAACAAAAACGGTTCCGGAAAATCACTTCATGATCGATACCGCCCTCGCGGTAGGAACCTGCATGGGGATAGAAACCTGACGGCGCTTTTTGCCAGTTATAAAAACGGGTTGAAATATCTGCTGCCGTCTTTGTACGTAACCCAGAGCCCCAAGACAAACAACATACAGGAAACAACAAGAACGACCGCGTCCCGTTTTTTAAAAGGAGCGGAAACATACCATGTCCTTTTTCTTCCCTTGCCGAAACTCCTCAGTTCCATCGCGTGGCTAATCGCGTCGATTCTGTCCAAAGAAGAAAAAACCAAAGGCATAAGAATTGCCGCCGCTCCTTTTAGACGTTTCTTCAGTGAAGCCTTTTTTGAAAGTTCTATTCCCCTTGCCTGTTGAGCCATAGAAATGGCCTGGTAATCCCGCTGGACATCCGGAATGTAACGGAGGCTTAAACTGAAAGCATACGCGATATAATACGAAACGCCAATTTTATGTAAAGATGACGCAAATTCGCTGGGATGCGTCGTTACAATCAACAAAATCGCGGCAGGGACAATCATCGAATATTTCAACAGTACATTGAATGAATAAAACAACTGTTCCCAGGTAAGCGTGTATCGTCCAATGCCGTTAAAGATAAGATGCCGCGTTCCGTAAATAAGCACGCCTTGTTCCGGCGCGAAAAGATAAATTCCCAAAAGATTAAGAATCATAAAAACAAGCAGCATCTTAAAAATAAACGAAACTTCTTTCAGTTTTGTTTTTGAAATACAAAACAACACAATGCCGATTCCGCTCATAATCAGCATGATTCTGGTATCAAAGCCCGCCATAGCAAGAATCGACCAAAGGATAAACACGATCAATTTTGTTACTCCGGTTAATTGATGAATAGAAGAATCCCGCTGTATATAGGAAAGCATGAAACGGCTCACCGGAACCCCCTTTCCCGTTCGTAGCGGATAAACTGTTCCACAAATATTCTGACATCTCCGATTCCGGCCTTCATCGCCAAATCGTAAAGCGATGTTCGTTTCAGGTTTGCCGTTTCAACGACATCATTATCGGTAAGAACCGATGCCGGACTGGTATTTGCAACAATGTTTCCGTCAGACAGCACTACCGCCCTTGTAGTATATTCCAACATAAGATGCATGTCATGTGTTATCATCAACAAAGCAAGGCCTTGTTCTTCATTAAGCGTTTTAAGGAATTCCATGATCTCCGAATAATGCTTGAAATCCTGCCCGGCAGTAGGTTCGTCCAGAATAAGCAGCTTTGGCCCCGTAACGAGAATTGACGCGATGGTCAGCCGTTTTTTCTGGCCAAAACTCAAGGCGCTCACAGGCCAATTCCGGAAAGGGTACAAACCGCAGATTTTAAGCGTTTCAAAAACTTTGTCCTTTACTTCGTTTTCCGGTATTCCGCGGGAACGCAGTGCGAGAGCGGTTTCATCATAAAGAAGAGGAAAGGAAATCATCTTATTAGGGTTCTGCATGACATAGCCGATATTAAGGGACCGTTCTTTTATCGAGTCGCCGGACATATCCCGCTGATCAAAAAAAAGAGTTCCGCTGTCGGGCTTGAGAAAACCGCAGATGATGTTTGCCAGAGTTGATTTTCCGGCACCGTTTTTCCCCACAAGACTCACCGATTCTCCTTTGTGAATATCAAGTGAAATACCATTCAGCGTATGTTTTCCGGATACCGCTTCATCATAACTAAAGCCAATTCCATCCAGCTTGAGCAAAATCGACTGGTCTTCTATCGCTTTAGGTACGGGCAGGCTCTCTTTCCAGGCTTTCAGTTTCCCCGCGTCAAAGCGAAGACTTTCAATTTGATCCGGCTGATCTTCGGGGTGTATATCAATCCCTGCATAACGGAGAGCGCTCAGATACAAAGGTTCCCGAATCCCAGATTCCTTTAAGACGCTTCCGGCAAGCAGTTCCGCGGGCGGAAGATCAGCCTTAATGCGTCCTTCATCAATAACGATGATCCGGTCAACGCTCCGGTGCAGAACATCTTCAATTCGGTGTTCAATAATGATGATTGTTTTTCCGGTTTCCTTGTGAAGCTGATCAATCAATTCGATGGCTTCTTTTCCTGTTGCAGGATCGAGGTTCGCAAGGGGTTCATCAAAAAGAAGTATGTCCACATCGTCAACAAGAACTCCCGCCATGGAAACACGCTGCTTTTGCCCGCCGGATAAATCCTGGGGTGATTTTCCCAAATGATCTTCGATATGAACAAGGCGGGACGCGTCCAAAACTCTTTGGCGCATACTATCCCGGGGAACACAGTTATTTTCAAGGATAAAGGCAATATCTTCCCCGGCGCTCAGACCCACAAACTGGCTGTCGGGGTCTTGAAGAACGGTGCCCACATTTTGGGAAATATCAAAAATTCCCATTGTATGCAGGCTCTTGCCGCTCAAAAAAACGCCGCCCTGAATCATTCCGGAAAATGCCTGGGGAATAAGGCCATTAATGCAGTGCCCCAAGGTCGTCTTCCCCGATCCTGACGGACCGACAACCAAAATCTTTTCCCCCTTCATAATATCAAGGTTAATATTATGAAGTGTCGGACTTGCCTGAGTTTTATACTGAAATATAAAATTTTTAAATGACAACAACGGAAGAGGGTTTTCCTGCTCCGTATCGGCATCAGTCATCGACATGCAGACTGCCTGCTTTTGTCCTCGTTTTGGAATATCCAAAGGCCAGAAGGGTTCCAAGAATCAGTATCACCGAGGAGTTGAGTCCCGCGGCAGTCAACCCTTGAATAAATACTTTGTTTGCCGGTTCACCGTACATAAGAATATCGAGCGTTGGAGCAATTAAAACCCAGGCGGCAATATTAGAAAGGATCTGAACAACATTGAAAACAACGGCATTTCTGAATTTGAATTCGCCGTCTTCTATTTTGAAAAAATTTCTGAACAGCCCTATAAAAAGTCCATAAGCCGCATCGGCAATTATCCAGCTCCACCAAAAGCTTCCCCAGGTAAGATCCGTCAAGGCATGACCGATTAATCCGATAAAAAGCCCTGCAACAGGGCCAAACACGGCAGCAAAAAGGGTCAAAATGGCTGATGCTAGATTAAGATTCGTATTCGGAACTCCGGAAGGAAGCGCTACAAAACGCATCAGCACAAACATGATTGCCGATCCAATCCCAATTGCAACAACGACTCTGACAGAAATCAATTTTTTCTCCATAAAAATACCCTCCAATATTCATATAATACAATTTTGGAAACGAATACTAAATTATAGTCTAATCATCGTTTACATACAAGTATTTTTCCAGTTTTATGGAAACTACTGCTCTTGCTTTTCGACTAAATATTTACGATATTTTAATCAGTATATTTTAAGATAAGCGGAGTTCAAAAAAGCGTGTTGAAGTCTAAAATTCTCCCTTCGCATTACACAAGAACAAGTAAGGCTGTTAGAGATTAGCTTTTAACGGCTGTTTCAATATTGCCGTTTCCTTTGCTGTTCAAGGCAGAGCCGGCTCATTTTTTAATAAAGGATGGAATACATGTCCGATCAAAGTGTTGTACCTATTGACCAGATTTTGCCGAATAAATTACCGCTCGTGGCTCTTATGGGCCGGCCGATTTTTCCGGGGATTTTCACGCCCATTATGATAGGCAATCCTAATGACGTAAAAGTTATTGACGACGTTGTAGCGGGAGACTCTCTTATTGGCTTGATCATGCTAAAAAACGACAGCGACACTCCTACAATTGACGACCTTTACCGAGTAGGAACCGCGGCAAAAATCGTAAAGAAGATCAACCTGCCCGACGGCGGTGTAAATATTTTTATTTCTACCCTGAAACGTTTTCAAATAAAGAAAACGCTGCATCCCGCAAACCCGATTGTAGCGGCTGTGGAATATCAGGAAGATGAAGGAAGCGATACTATCGAAGTGAGAGCTCTTACCCGCGCGCTCATCAGTGAAATGAAGCAGATTTCCGAGAATAACCCTCTCTTTTCCGAGGAAATGCGGCTGAACATGATCAACATTGATCAGCCCGGAAAAATCGCCGATTTTATTGCCAGTATCCTCAACATTGACAAAACCGAACAACAGAAAATCCTTGAAATCCTCAATGTCCGAAAACGGATGGAACAAGTTTTGGTTTACATCAAAAAGGAACAGGAACTTCTGCGGATTCAGAAAAAAATCCAGCGGGAAATCAACGAAAAAATTGAAAAATCCCAGCGGGAGTATTTCTTAAAAGAAGAACTCAAAGCAATTAAAGCAGAGCTCGGCATGACCACCGATGCCAAAAGTTCCGAGTATCAGCGTTTTAAAGAAAAGGTTGAGGAACTCAAATTTGAAGGAGAAATTAAGGAAACGGCTGAGCAGGAACTTGAGAAGTTCAGTCTGATGGATCCCAACTCAAGCGAATTTATCGTTACGAGAAACTATCTTGATACAATCGTTAGTCTTCCCTGGTTAGATCCGCCGCCGGAATATCTGGATATAAAGCGCGCCGCGGAGATTTTGGAAAAAGATCATTACGGTCTGGAAGATGTGAAGAACAGGATTCTGGAATATCTTGCCGTCCGTAAATTGCGGAAAGACAACAAAGGTTCTATCGTGTGTCTCGTGGGACCTCCCGGCGTGGGAAAAACTTCTGTCGGCAAATCGATAGCGCGCGCTTTGGGAAAAGAGTTTTTCCGTTTCTCCGTGGGCGGTATGCGCGATGAAGCTGAAATCAAAGGACACCGCCGGACCTATATCGGCGCCATGCCCGGAAAAATCATTCAGGGACTCAAAATCGTAAAAAACAAAGCGCCGGTTTTCATGATCGATGAAATCGACAAGATGGGTTCCAGTTTTCAGGGCGATCCTTCCAGCGCGCTTCTTGAAGTTCTCGATCCCGAACAAAACGACGCGTTCCGCGATCATTACCTCGATCTTCCTTTCGATGTGTCGCATATCTTTTTTATTGTTACCGCAAATACGCTCGACAATATTCCCATGCCGCTTTTGGACCGCATGGAAGTGATTCAGCTTCCCGGTTACATTGATACGGAAAAAATTGAAATTGCTAAGCGTTATCTCATTCCGAAAAGCTTAGCAAAAAACGGCTTGAAAAAAAATCAAGTAAAATACAGCAAAGAATCGCTTTTCCATATCGCCAACGGATACGCGCGCGAAGCCGGAGTCCGCAACTTTGAAAAGAACCTGAATAAGATTCACCGGAAACTCGCCAAACAAGTTATTGATGACAGGGAAACGCTTCTGAATAACGAAGCGGTAAAAGAAAAAGCTGGCGGAATCGAGGAATCTGAAAAAGTAAATGACAAAAAACCGGATGTAATGTCCGAAGCAAAAAAAGATGAGATGAAACAAATTCCGGAAGAAAAATTTTCTATCAATAATGCTCTTGTCGAAAAACTCTTGGGGAAACCCATTTTCCCTGAAGAAGAAGTAAAACTGGCTGACCGCCCCGGAATGTCTGTCGGTCTCGCGTGGACGAGCCTTGGCGGAGATACCCTCGTTATTGAAGCCATTTCTCTGCCCGGCCAGGAAGGTCTTACCCTCACCGGAAAAATGGGCGATACCATGAAAGAATCCGCAACAATCGCTATGACTTATGCCAGAAAACTCGCCATCGAAAAGTTCGGCGTCGATAAAGAGTGGTTTACAAAAAATCATATCCATCTGCATATTCCCGAAGGAGCCACGCCGAAAGACGGTCCTTCCGCGGGAATCACGATGGCAACGGCCCTCCTTTCGCTCATATTGAACAAAACGATCATCAATCGTCTTGCAATGACAGGCGAATTGAGCTTAACCGGACAGGTGCTTCCGATAGGCGGACTCAAAGAAAAAACCATCGCCGCCCGAAGAAACAACTGCACGCAGATCATCATTCCAAAACAAAATATACGCGATTTGGATGAAATACCGGAACACATAAAAAAAGGCATTCAGTTCCATCCCGTATCACGGTTTGAGGAAGTATTTGCGATAGCGTTGAGCCTGTCCTAAAAATTGTG
>DBDH01000103.1 GCA_002293455.1 Treponema sp. UBA937 | reverse complement strand
CTCCCTTTTCGGAGGGGAGTCAATTTGGGACTTCTCTTGGCTGCTTTTTTATGTTAAAATCTAGGGTGTGTTTTTCCGAAAATAGCAATAGGAAATTTTAGTGGAGGGCCAATGTACGAAAGAAAGATTGATTTAATGGATAAGTCTGTTTTCCCGAATAGGTCTATCTATTTGAGTAAAGAAAATCCAAACTTAAACTCACAATCTGTCCCGAGGGTTGATAAATCTGATAATGAAATTGTTAAGGCTGTTACTGATGATATGATCAATTCTTTGGGAGAAAGTCTTGAGCCTTAATTTCTCTAATCATATCTTATATGATTATGTCTATCAACAAAACCCTGATGGCAGTTATATATTTGATGCATCAACTGATGATTTCCAACTGAGAAATAAAAATGAAGTTGTTGATGCAATACTTGTTATTCTAAAGCAAATTTATTCAAACGTTATCGCGCAGAAAGGAATAAGATTGATTGAGCCTGATTGTAATGTTATTTTGCTCGATCAAGCGCTTTATAAATATTCAAGAGATATTTATGGAGAAAAACGGCTTGAGGCAAGAATAAATCACGCTCACCAACTGACATCGACTCCGAAGGAAAATCTCTTAAAATTTTCTGATTACGGATTCAAAATTGATTCTACTTCGCCGTATATCCATCGACAGATTGCAGTTTTGCTATATTGGTTATCTATTTTAAAACCATTCTCCATTGAGCCATCAAATCAATTGTTGAAGCAGCTCGGAATAGCGGGAAAATTTCATAATGAATATATGAGTTATATACTTGCACAGGCTTCATTACAAGTATTTAATTTCAAGATAGATATTCACGAAGACCTTGTTTACTTCGAGGAATTCCTATACGATCTCCACTACCGAAATCTTTCCAGATCATCATTAGATTTTTTTCTGAACACCCATATCATACCGAATTAAATTTATGTTATCCATTTTTACCGAAAAGAAGCCCCGGGACTCCGGGGCTTCTTTGATTTATAACAACTTACGAACCGCGACACGAGGGACTCGAACCCCCTACCTGCTGCTTAGAAGGCAGCTGCTCTATCCTGATGAGCTAGTGTCGCAAAACAATCCGCAAACCCCGGCGAGGCTTCCAAATCGTACTTCCTTATTGAACAGGGAATGGGGTATCCTTGTCAAGGGTTTTATGCATCATCTAACCGAGTTTTGCAGCAAGCTCATCTTCCAAAGAAAGGAAGTTTTCCGAATTTGTACCATTTTCCGGAATCACGGCGGTTTTCTTCATCAATTATTTTATAGATAAAGGCCGCAAATTCGCTTTCACTGCCGGGTTCTGATGATGAAAAGCCTAATGTCCGGAAAGATTCGCCCGCGGCGGAGAGCAGCACTCCCTGCGCATACGCTTTAAAGGCGGCAGATACGGCAGGACCGGCAATATCCGGAATATCTTCTTTTCCGCCGGAACTAATGCCGGACATAACAAGGCAAAGGTTTCCTTTTCCGCGGGCTCGCAAGGTCATAATTGTTTCCCTTATCAGAAAAAACCATCCTTTAATATGATTATTAACAAAATAATCGATTTCGGAAGGCGTTATTTCTCCCGCTTTTTTTCGTATTGCCGGAGGATCGCAAATGAACACCGCGTCATCAATATGTTCCAGATGGTTCCCGGCGGCCAAAAGCAGCGAACGGGCGGAAATGGGACTGCCCGGATTCCATGACAGCGGGATGATAGTTGTCCCTTCCGGAACCGGCACCGCCGCCTGCCGCGATTCAATAAATTTATTCTGAATAAAAGCCGTGGACACGGTATTCACCCGTTTGGCGGCCTCCGCTGTCACTGCCTCTGATAAAGCGGATTGATTTCCTACAATTAAAATTCCTCGGGTCATATTGATTGCTTCCTTACTTTACATAGATGGATTAGGCTCTATCGGATTTTAAACAGTATATACCGGATGACAGAAAAATCAACAGACCACGCCGCGGAAAGGATTTAAATCCAACATGTATTACGGGCCTCTTGCAAATTTCGCTTCTTGGGTCCAATATTTCCATTGACAGAGCAAACAGGAGGCAATTATGAAAGTTTTATTTTTAGGCGGAACAGGCACTATTTCCAGTGCAATAACGCGGCTTGCCGTTGAACTGGGCTGGGAACTTTTTCACCTTAACAGGGGAGGCCGCAAGGCTGAATTTGCGGCGGACCGTATCACTCACATTGACTGCGATATCAGAACCGAAGAAGCGTCCTCCGTAAGGGCAAAATTGAAAACCGCTCTGGGAACCGCGGTCTGCTTCGATGTAGTTGCTGATTTTATCGGCTTTGTTCCGGACCATGTCGAAAAGGACTTTGCTATTTTTAACGGACTTTGCCGCCAGTTCATTTTTATCTCATCCGCTTCTGCGTATCAAAAACCGCTTTCTTCGTATCTTATTACCGAAAGTACGCCGCTTGCCAATCCATTTTGGCAGTATTCAAGAGACAAAATTGCCTGCGAAGAATTTCTTATGCGGAAGTACCGGGAATGCGGTTTTCCCATTACGATAGTGCGTCCCAGCCACACATACGACGAAAGAAGCGTTCCGCTCGGCGTGCATGGCAATAATGGAAGCTGGCAGGTACTCAAAAGAATGTTGGACGGCAAGCCGGTCATTATTCACGGCGATGGAACCAGCCTGTGGACAATGACGCATAACAGCGATTTCGCGCAAGCCTTTGTCAGATTGATGGGCAATATTCACGCAATCGGCGAAGCGGTTCATATTACCTCGGACGAAACGGTAACCTGGAATCAAATATATCAAATAATAGCCGACGCCTTGCATGTCGAATTACATGCGGTTCATGTTTCAAGTGATCTTTTAGACCTTCTTTCCGAATCCCGCTATGATTTTAAAGGAGGCCTTTTGGGAGACAAAGCTCATTCGGTTGTTTTTGACAATACAAAGATAAAAAATCTTGCGCCGGGTTTCCGCGCCAAAATCCGCTTTGATGAAGGGATAAAAATGACCGTTGCCAATATCCTCGCAAATCCTCATTTGCAAAAAGAAGATCCGGAATTCGATCTTTGGTGCGATAAAGTGATCGAGTTTGTCGGGAAAAAATGAGAAAAATGATAGACAATATGAAGTGTCTCCT
>DBDH01000003.1:57504-61701 GCA_002293455.1 Treponema sp. UBA937 | reverse complement strand
TACTTAATTTTAATCATATAATTCTTAGATATCAATTCTGCTTTTTCTTTCAAAATATCTTTAATTTCATTTGATATATCTTCATTAAAATAAAATCCATCATATACGTTGTAAACTCTCTTTCCTCTCTTTAATAATTCAATTTTAACTTCTGTCTCAATAAAAAATGCAAACCAAAATATTAAATTGCCAATCGGCGTGCCGCAAATTTTTCGTGTAGAATTACAAAGAACTTGCCAAATATCATAATTCAATTCATATCCGTTTTCTTCTTTAATCCAATATTCCATCCAATCATCATTCAATCTCTCTAATTTATTATTTAACCAACCCGAAAATGATTGTTTATCAGAACCTTTCCCAAAGTAAATTCTCATAAATATTTGCTTCATACTATCTTCATATTCTGTATATTTTGTTTGTCCTCTTTGCATATTCCAATCAAGATATTTATCAATCTCAGTATCTTTTATTATTTCAGTATAAAAATCGTAATCATCATCTTTCCATTCACCAGTATGAAATAACCAATTTATTCGAGGAATTTCACTTTTAATATCATATACTTCGTAATAATCTGCTAATCCAATTCTTTTAAGAAAATCAGGTCTATATTCTCCTGACGTATCTTTGTGTGTCTTATTTGGGTTAAGTGTTGAACAAAACGCGCTGTATGGTCTTCCGGTCGGCAATCCTTCCTTATTAAAAAGTATAAATGATATGAATTTTAATTCGTGATGATGAACGTTTTTATTTAACTTCATCATTAAATCATAATAATGCGGAAAAAGTTCATCAGTTAATATGTATAATTTTTCTAAATCATAAGGCAATGATTTTAATTTACTTTTCTTGATCAAACTCGTGTCAAGATTAGGGATATTATTATATGAACTATAATTATTATCTTTATTTAATCTATTAAATTCATCTATTAATATTTTATATATTGTATCTAATTCTATATCTTTCTTACTTTCTTCTAACCACTTTCCATATTGATTTTCTTTTCCTCTAAAAACTAAATCAAATAAGATATGATTTTTCTTGTAATAATTTGTATGATCGCCGACATAATAATTTCCAACTTTATGTAATAATCCCGATTCTTCTGCTAATTTTCTGACACGATATAAAGTTCTATACTCAGAACATCCATCATAGCAACATTTTATTTGAAACCCGTCATCTTCTTCCCAATCTTGATGGTGTTTCCATATCGAAAACAAGATATTCTCATATCGTTGTTTAGTCTCTATTCCTCTCTGTTTGTTAAATCTAATATATCCATTCCAAACTTCATTAAAAGTTTCTAAATCATTCATATAATATACTCCCTGTGATAAGATTAGAAACAAGGACGCGCGTCTAATCCCATCACAAGTTTCTATTATATTTATATTAACATTAAATCGTCAATATAAATATTTAGTTATACACTTGACGTATTATATTTCATAGTTTAATATCAATATATCAATTATTATATGGAGGAAGATTTATGGATTATATTGCATTTGCCAAAACAGCAGGACTTACAGAGAATGATATTAAAGGTAAGACTGTAAAACAAATTATAAAACTTGCTGCAAAGAAAGCAAATGAGAATGCAGATAAGGATGAACTTGAAGAAGCAAAACCTTATTTTTCTAATTATGAAAAATTACTACCGAGGTTCAAAGAAAGTATTGAGAAACCTTTTGAATTATACGTTAAAACAGTTGGTCAAAAGAAGACACCTAGTATTGTTCCTGTAATTGGATATAATTCCATTGGAAAAGAAAAAGGCATTGTCGTCTTTTTTAATGAAAAATATTATACTATTTCTGAAAATAATATAATAAAATCGATTGAAGAACTTGCGCCTTTATTAAAAAAATCAAAAGGAACAAAAAATAAATAATGATTAATACCCACTTCTCATAGTGGGTATATCATTCTTCATTCTGTAATTTTTCTCTTTCATATTGTAGATTAACTGCTTCAACATAATTATCAATATCTTCTTGAGAATCCCAATTGAAATATGGTTTCTTTTTCTCAATTTCTAATAATCTTCTATGATTAACAAATGATACGAAGTTTTTTAGATTTGATATATCATAAATTATATTGAATTGTTCTTTTAAATACGTGAAAGTTTTTATGAACTTTTCATCACTATTTAATTTAATATTTATTATTCTTGTCCTGTAAATATTTCTTACTTCTTTATCAAATTCTCCAGTAATAAAATGCGTCTTGTAAATATCATCTTTATTGAGATTTTCAAGCAAATTCATATCAAAAACATGATGATCATTTATATTAAACAGAAAAGCAATATTTCCCGTATCAATAATGAGATAGTGACTATAAATTTTGCAAGTTTTTATCATTGATATTAATTCGTTTCGTTGTTCTTCAACATTTAATTTATGAAACCAATCATTTATTTGTTCCTTCACATCGTAATATGTCATTTCTAATTTTGATTGATTGAATTTATCATTCTCTAATTCATAATCTATCTTTAATTTTGATAACTCGATATTTGATTCTTCTAACTCATTTTCCGTTAATTGAATATTTCTTAATAATACATCAAGTAAATCATCAGAAAAATCAGGAGATTTTAACCTATTTTGAAATTTATCTAATCGTTTGAGAATGGAAAGAATTTCTTTTTCTTTCTTCATTATTATTTCTTTTAGTTTTAATTGTCTTTGCTCGCTATTTCGTAAACTTTCTTTTATCAATTCATGTTTATTATCAAATACAACCTTAAAATAAAAATAGAAATATTTAATTATTTCATTTATATCTTCCAAATGAAAAGATCGTGGAGTCTGATTACATTTATTAGCACCAATTTTCATTATATGAAAATATTTAAAATATTCCTTTGTTGTATTACTTAATTGCTTTCGTTGCATTTGATAATAAAACTTTTGTCCGCAATTTCCGCATTCCATTAATCCTGTTGCAATATCTTTATTTGCTCTTAATGATCTCTCTTTTCTTTCTTTAACCCACTGCCGCCCTTGTATTTGTAGTTTTTCACAAACATTTACCCAATCTTCAATCGTAATTAATTCTATCGGAAAATGCTGTGATTTTATCCAATACTTTCTATCAACCAATATATTGATACTTTCTATTTCATTCTTCCGAAATCGTTTGAAAATATCATATCCTTCATTCGTTAATTGATACCCCGTATACTGATATTTTCTTAATATTTTACCTAATTGTGATGAATATGAAATATGAAATTGTAAATCGATTTTATTCATTTCTAATAATTCACTGCATATATTTATTAAACTTGATCCTTCTTTATATCTTTTTAACATATAACGATAATTATTTAATTCACTTTCAACAGGATTCCAAAGTCTATATCCTCTTTCATCTTTTCCCGCCTTTTCATATCCGTATAAACAAGAATGGGATTTTCTTCCTTCATCAACTGATTTTCGTTTTCCTCTTGTTGTCCTTGCCACAATTAGTTGACGCTCATATTCTGCAACTGCATCTAACATTTGCCGCATAAACTTAAATTGCGGGTCATCAGATTTAAACTCTTTTTGATTTTCGTAAAGTGTTATTTTGTATTTTTCAAATATATTAAATATAAAAGCAGAAGCATATTGATTTCGTGATATTCTTGAATGCTCCCATACCCATACTTTATCTATTTTTCCATTCTTAATATCACTAATCAAGTTTGTAAATGCCGGTCTATTATTAAAAGGGTCTTGTTCATCATCAGATATTTTAAATCCAGATACACCTTCATCTTCATATAATTCATATTCAAACTTGTGTTTCTCTGCAAACGCAATTCCTATTGTCCGTTGTTGAATGATTGTTGATTTTTCAAAATCTGCCTCTTTACTTGTCCTACAATATATTCCTAACATATCATTCCTTCTTTCTTAATATTGACTATCTCAATATTTTCATTTATTATTATATAAGATTTATAAAAAGTAAAGATTTTTATTATGCTGTTGGAAGAATGGAACATGGNNGAAGATGGTATAGAGCTCGGGATGGAAAAAGGCCGTTTTGAAGGCAGAGTAGAAGGTATAGAAAAAGGGCGAGCAGAAGGTATAGAAAAAGGCCGTGAAGAACGGGATACCTATTTTCTTGATCTATTAGGCCAAGGGCTTTCCGTGGATGAAATTAGACAACGGATTTATTCTGAAAGAA
>DBDH01000003.1:24814-57412 GCA_002293455.1 Treponema sp. UBA937 | reverse complement strand
TCGATGCATAAATCAGTGTTACCTTAGAGATTCACGGTTCTGAGGTGCTGAATAGAGTCTCGTTTCCGAGGGCTTGTCTCGGGATATGAACCACAATTGTATTCCAATCAGCGCTGCCCTAGAACTCCATAAAGTCGCGGATTTGCGACTCTAAGTCCTGCGATCTGGCTATAAGCGCTAATCCTTCTTTGGCGGGTTCAAATTTCGGCTGTATTTTCAGTGTTTCTTCCCAAAAATACTGAGCTTCCGCGTAATTGCCTAAGGAATAGGCATCCAGCCCCTTAAAATATAATTCATCGGCTTGATCCGACACGGCTTGACGTCCTTGATCGCCGAAATTAAGCCGGACGCCTAAACTTATCCGGTTGAGCGGTTCTAACTGGGTTAAAAGGTCTAGGGAATAGTTTACATCGAGGATGATGCTTTTCAGCGTGATTTCCGTGCCTACTGTTATGCGTGTGTTTCCGGTTTTTGAAAGCAGGCCGGCCCTCAGGGAAAGAAAATTGGTAACCGCGGCGGATAAACCAAACGACCAATAAAATTTTTCCGATAAACCGGGATCGGCTAAGTTCAGCGGGAAGGAAAAATCAAAAGCCATTTGAATGGGCCGAAAAGGTTTATAGGCCAATCCCGCGGTAATAACGGTAGGAAGGGGATCGCCTTTTACGGGAAAACCCGCGTTCCGGATTACGGCACTGACGGAAGTGTTTTTTTCTCTGGAATTGTAGAATTTAAACAGGTTAAAGCGGGTTAAAGCTCCGAAATCAGCCATAACGGCCGCCGCGGACTGGGAACGCCCCGATCCTTCAATGATTTTATCGGTTTCTTTGTCGGCAAAATCCGGCACAAAGCGGAAGGCCCCTTTCAGATTTAATCCCAGGGAAACGCCGCCAAAATAATAACCCGAAAAAAAGTTATAAGAAACATTCAAGGTCGCCACGGCTTCGGAATAATATCCTTTGGAAACCCGGTCTCCGAACAGGTTGTATTCGGTAAACGGTACATAAAGCCATTTCCCGGACGCGGCAAAGCCTAAATCCTTATAGCGGGAAGTGTAAACGATTTCTTCAACATTTGTGTCTGCTATCCAGTTATTGTGAAAAAAGCCTAATTCGGTCTTCGGCATCATGGAAGATCCCGCGGGATTCCACGCGATAAAGGAAATATCGTCCACCACGGCGCTGAAGGCCGTTCCCATCGCTTCGGATTTTCCTCCCATAGGGACATTCAGCACCGGGAAAGCCGTTAATCCCGCATTATCATCAATACCGTACAGATCCAAAAGAAAATCCGTGATAGAACCGTACCCATTTTCATTAAAATCCGCGGCTCTCACGGGGAGACGAGAAAAAAAAAGAAGAGAAATAATTATAATAAAAAATATCCCTTTCTGGTTCATCTGCTGTATATTATACATCGGAAAGTTTTTTTTTTCCATAACGTATTATTTTGTGTATAGCGAAAAATGCTAAATTCCGATACTGTATTAAGGCGGGGCGTCGAATCAGAGAATGTTGCGAAAGGACCATACAAAAGGGCACCGTAGGAGCCTTTGGCGTATATTGGCGATTGGACTGACTCTTAGTTTTATCGCTGTTTCCGGGGCATTTGCTCAAGCGGAAGAAATTTCTCTGTCCAGGGCCGATCAGCTTATCGCGGAAAAAATGTATGACGCGGCTATTAATGTTCTGACCGAATACGGAAAACAGCATCCTGAAGAATTTGATAAGGTTCAAACACGGCTCCAGAGAATTGTGAGAGCCCGCGACGAATACAATGTTCTTACGGAAAGGCTCTTGGCTGTTCTGCGGGACGATCCCTCTAATTCGGAATTAATCCTTACGTTAACCCGCCAAATTGAAAATATTGAGCCTGAACCGAATCGGGTTGTGGGTGAGTTTATCCGAAAGACAAGATCATTAGCTCTTTTTACGGTTAACAAGGCTTTATTGGATGCTATTTTTGATGACGGCAGAAATTATCTGGACCGGCAGGAATATACGGCGGCAATGTCAAGGTATCTTTCCGGAACAAACCTATACCGGGAAGAATTTTACGCTAAGCGCTACGGAAATTTGGTGTATTCCGAAGTGGAAGCGGATGTACAGACAATACATCAGAGTATCACGGAGTTTAACGCTGTTCAAAGGCAGGTACTTAGCGCTCTCGCGGAATTTGAACATACTGCCGGACAGACTTTCGATTTTTCGGGTTTCAATAATCTTTCCAGAGCATACAGCACTATTGAAACCGCTCTTAACGCATTAATGACTACCCGGAATACGCTTGCCGGTGCGGGTTCTTCTCTTCAAAATCAGTCAACGCTTTTACGGCAGATTGATCCTTCCAGCGGGGACGCGTCGTATCTGCCGTTTCTTCTGCGTTTGATTGAAGGCCGGCCTGAGCAAAGCTTTCAGGAAGGTATGCTGGGAGTTATGGATAATCTTTGGAAAAGGGCGCGGGATAGTGTTTTATTGTCTTTGGTTATCATTGTTAATAACCGCTACCGGGATGCTCTTGGTTTGGGCAGGCAAAGCTTCTTTGCCCGTTCGGAACAGGAATTTAACGGCGTAATGGCGTTTAATGCCATGATTTTAGGGACTATTCTTTGGGAAAACCGGAAGGAAGGTCTTGCGGTGCCTTCTTTTATTGTGGTTGATGGGGAAGCCGTAGAACGGAATCATCTTTCGGAGTATTATCAATTTTATGCCTTATCGAAGTCTGTGCCGCATATTGTGGCGGCTCAAAACAGTTCTGCCGTTTTTAGAACTATGCAGGGACAGGAATTTCGTTCTGTGTTGATGTGGCAAGACGGGCTTTTGGCGGCAGCGGACGCGATTTCTCAGGAAGAAGGTATTCTTGCCCGGTTTGACAGTTTTGAGCAGGAAATCAACGGCAGTCTTTCCGCGTTGGAAGAAACCGGAAATGAGCTGAACGCCGTCAGAAATGAAACCGGCGCGGATTTTAATTATAATACATACCTCAATGAAGGGCGTTCCTATTACAGTTCTTTGCTCAATTCGATTTTTAATCAGCAGAGAGCTTCCGTGCAGCGCCGTTATACTATTGCCAACGGCGAATTGGATAAAAGGCGCATTCAAAGGCGATCCGAATTCGATGAAGCAAACGGGCTGATTGCGGGTGTCAGCAGGGAAATACAGGGTTTTGAGTCTTTAGCCAGATATCCGGCGGAAGCAAACAGTATCCTTACAAGAATGTCCCAGGTTATTGTGGGAGATATCCAGAGCGGAAATGATCTTATCCTGCAATATTCCGAAGAAGCTCCGGATATAAGCCGTTCTCAGGAAATCGCGTCTTTGCAATCGGAGGCGGGCAGCATTCTGTCGGACCTTGAATTCCTGCGCGATTCCGCCCAGCGGGTATCCGTACAGGCACAGACTTTGGCAAATCAGGCTAATAGTATCAAGCTGGACGGAGACCGGCTCGTTCAGCAGGCGCTCGCCGCGATGAATCAAAATAACTTTGAAACTGCCCGTAATCAATTACGAAGAGCTTCGGATCAATATGACGCGTCTTTAAGGATACAGGAATCCGAACCGCTTAGGGCGCTGCGTGATAATCAATTGATCGGTTATTATGATGAAATCAACCGGCGGGAAAACGCGATAATCCTGACTCAGGTCCGGCAGCAGGTGGACAGGGCGAGAACGAATTTTTACCGTCAGAACTTTGAAAGCGCCGATGACGCTTTATCCGAGGCAAAAACCCTGTACCTCCGGACAAATTCGGAACCCAGTGAGGAGATTTTATACTGGCAGGGCATTATCAGAAACGCGTTGTCGCTTCGTTCCGGAACCATTATTCCTTCCACGGCTCCTTTGTATTCGGAGATGAGCCAGCTTTTGCGGGACGCTTATCTTGCCTATGAAACCGGAAGCGCTTTATTTAATCAAAACCGGAGGACTGACGGAACCGCGCGTCTTAACGAAGCCCGGGCAAAGCTCCAGGAAGTGCGCCTCGTGTTCCCTCTAAACGAAGAAGCGGGGATTCTTGGTCTGCGTATTGATCAGTTAATCGATCCGGGCTTTAATCAAAGGTTCCGAGGCCTGGTTGACGCCGCCTTTCAGTCGGTGATGCGGGAAAACTCGATTGAGGCTTACGCGACGCTAAAGAATTTGTCGGTAATCAATCCTAATTTTCCGGGGATGAGAGACTTGTTATACCAGGCAGGCGTTCATTTTGGGGAAATTATTCCGCCTCCCAGCGCCGCGGAAATTGCCCGGTCCAATCAACTGAATGGTTCCGCACGGGCTCTTATTGACAGCAATGTGCGGTCTCAGTTTCCGGCGGCTTTGGATATGCTGAATGAATCAATCCGGCTTAATCCCGACAACAATACAACAGCTCAGCTTATTGACAGGGTAAACATGCTTATGGGCGGAACTTCTACGATTATGGTCAGCGCGGATAAAGAAAAATATGATACGGCGGTACGGGAATTCCAGCTTGGCAACAGGCTTGTAGCCCAGCGGATTGTTGATGAACTGCTCCTGAATCCGCGGAACAGAAATTCTTCGGAACTTATTCAGCTTAAAGAGCGGATTGAGGCTTTCTTATGATGGGAAGGTTCGGCGTTCTACGCTATGTTTTCATGTTCCTCATTCTGTTATGTCCTATACATCTTCTTTTTGGCCAGGCCGATTTTTTTTGGGAGGATCCTGTTGCCTTTTCTCCTGGAACGGGTTCTTTTCCTGTTTCTGCTTCCCATAATGATATTTCCGTGGTGGCCTGGCAGGAAACTGAAATTACCGGTACCGGCAGGGACGGCATTGTCAGCGGTCGAATCCGGGTTTCCGCGGCGGTAAAAAGAGGTCAAAACGATTGGGTCGTGGAACGCTTCATTGGAGGTCCTTATCAATTTTCCGGCCCCGAACCTTCTATATTGAGCGCCGCTGTTGACAGCAGAGGCCGGATATTTATCGCCGCGGCGGCAACAAGCGGCTACATTGAAATCCTGAGGTCGGATACCGGCGGAAATGGTTTTACCGCTCTCCGCATTCAAGGAGATTTGGGGAGTACCTTGGCGCCGAAGATATTCGCCAGGGCGGACGGCGGTTATCTGTTATTTACAACTCACGGAACATCTGACGCGTTGTCTTTGGCTTTTTCCCGTTCCAATGACGGACTTGTCTGGGAGGAATTCGTTCCTTTTGTCAAAAATGTAGATATGAGCTTGAATTTTCTTCCGGATCATGTTGTGTATAACGGAAGGGATTATGTGGTTTTTCAATCTTTTGCCGGAGATGAAAACTTCACGTTCCAGCTGTATCTTACTTCCAGCCGTGACGGGGGACGTACCTGGGAAACGCCCAGAAGGATAACGAGTTTTTTTGATCCTTACATGAATACAACAGCGGATCCGGGGCGTTTTGACAATCAGCGTCCTCATCTTTCCGTGCAGCAGGGACAGCTTTTTTTGGTTTGGGAGCGGCGTTACACTACGGGGAATCCTTTGATTTACGGCGTGTATCTCAACGCTGACGGCATCATTCAGGGGAATCCTCAGCGTTTATCCACGCAGGGGGCGTACTGCAATAATCCTATTGCCTTTGAGTATCAGGGTGCGGCTGCCGTAGTATGGTTTGATAACCGTTACGGGTATAACCGGGTGTTTTTAGCCCAGTACACCGGCGTCGATTGGCAAAATACTGATATGTCCGGGGCTGTAGGAGCGGCGTCGTTTGTGCGTCCGGTTGTGAACGGAGGATCCCTGTATTTGTTCTGGCAGTCAAGCCAGAATAACCGGAACAGAATTACCGCCCTTTTTCCTGACAGAACCGTGAACAGCCCGGTACTGGTTCCGATGAATTTTCAGGCGGGCAGGCCCAGCCAGGGCGATACGGTCCGGATTTCCTGGCAGCAGCCCTACGATTCATCGGGCATTATAGGATATTCAACTCTTTGGTCATCATCGCCCTATGCTGTTCCGGAAAAGAATATCAGTCTGTATGTAGGAACATCGAACAGGGTTGATGAGACGGCTCCCAGCGACGGTTCCTGGTATTTTTGTATTATTGCGCGCGACTTTGCCGGAAACTGGTCGGAGCCTTCCCGTATAGAATTTGTCCGGGATACTACTCCTCCTCCCGCGCTTGTTATCGTTCCGCCTGAATTGGATGGGGACGGATACCTTGCGTCAAACACTTTTACCATGCAATGGGATCAGTCTTTGGCACAAGATGTATCCGGCTATACATGGAGCCTGCAATATCAAGGTTCGCTGGTTCCGTATGCCGGAATGAATGCCGAAGATTTTTCTCTCGCAATGGAAACAGTTTCGGTTTCGGGAGCAAGCCTTAGTCCCCGGGTTATGGGAAGCAGAACCAATGTATCGTATACCAATCGGGATAACGGGGTTTGGAGATTTTCTGTGGCCGCCATTGATGAAGCCGGAAACATCGGCGCCGCGTCAAATTTGTATTTCAGAACCAACAAGTATATTCATTACACTTATGTTACATACGTTAATTCCGAACAGGATGAGCACGGCGCCGTTCATCTGGATATAATCGGCCGCGGATTTTCCGAAGGCGGCAATATCAGCAGGGTATTTCTGGATTTGGATGGCCGGCTTCCCTATGACAGGGAATTTTTCCTTGACCGCGGAGATTTCAGTGTGCTTTCGGACAGGGAAATCAGCGGAATCAGGGTTGAAGATATTGATCAGGGAGTATACCGGCTTGGCGTGGAACATCCTTTGCGGGGCCTCACGATGACTTCTCCCATTGTAACGGTAGATGAAATGGGAACCGTTAAATTTGGAGACTTCTCGGAAGAATGGCGGCCTTCCTGGTCCATACGGCCTGCCAAAAAATTTGTTATTGATACTCCTCTGTTCATTGCTGCCGAAATCATGGTGTTCGCGTGCATCGGCCTCGTTGTTTCGGCCAGGGGAATTGGAAATGTTGTCAGCGAAGCGGCTGTTATCCGGTTAGAAGCCGCCGCTCTTATTACAGGAGATCTTATGCCGTCAGAAAAGAAAAAAAGCATGAAGAAGATCAAGCGCCGCGGAGCGGGCCTCCGCCTGAAACTTGCGTCGTTCACGATAATTCTTGTTACACTTGTAGTAGGGATCGTTTCGACGCCCTTGTATATATCGATGACGCAAACCCAGGAAGAGACACTGCTTACCGGTTTGTGGGACCGTTCCAAGGTTCTTCTTGAAGGGCTTGCTTCCAGCGCGAGAGTGTATCTGCCCGCGCAAAATCTTTTGGAGCTTGGCTTCCTTCCGGATCAAACAGCCGCAATTCCAGAAGCGGAGTATGTAACAATCACCGGCTTTGGGTCGGAATCAAGCGTCTATAATGATTATGTTTGGGCAAGCAATGATCCGGGCATTCTTTCCAAGATCAATACCGACAGTCTTCAGTACGGCGTTTCCCGGCTGAGCGATAATCTTACTCCCCGTCTGCCGGGGATTGCCGAAGAATTGAACAGCCGGGCCGTAGAACATGTTGGGGCTTTCACAGAAAGTATCGTTGTTCTCTCCAACGAAGCCCGGTCGCTTGCGCTCAGTACCGGCGAGGAAGCCGACAACCGCTTTAATGAAATCCAAACGGCTCTCCGGAATCTGGAAAACCAGGTGACGGAAGAACTGAACATTATCGGCAGCGAGATTGGATCGGAGCCGGAATTTTCCAGGGAACGATTGTCGGATAATACATCGCGGAATTACCTTTTCTTTAAGCCGGTCATGTACCGCCAGGGAACGGAAGATGTCTTTTTCCGGGGCCTCATCCGCCTGGACGTATCCATCGATTCTATTGCCGATCAGATTGCTCAGGGCCAGCAGGAACTTATCCGTGTCATTTTGTATGTCGCGCTTTCCGCTGTCGGCATTGGAATTTTGGGAGCGCTCATAATGTCCGCGTTTATTATTCGCCCGCTTAAAACCCTGGTTGCTCACGTCGAGGTTATCCGCGACACCGAGGATAAGGCGAAACTGAGCGGACTTAATGTAGACATCAAAACCAGGGATGAGATTGCGGTTCTTGGAAGAACGATAAATGATATGACTCACGGTCTTGTCAAAGCGGCGCAGACCGCACAGGATTTGACCATCGGTAAGGAAGTTCAGAAAAAGTTTATTCCTTTGGAAATTGACAGAGAAGGTAACAAACTTTCCAGCGGAGCCAAAGATTCCAAATATGCTCATTTCTTCGGTTATTATGAAGGAGCGAAAGGCGTATCGGGCGATTATTTTGATTATGAAGATTTGGACGGACGCTACTATGCCGTAATCAAATGTGATGTCGCGGGCAAAGGAATTCCCGCCGCGCTTATCATGATTCAAGTCGCAACGATGTTCCTTAATTATTTCAAGAACTGGAAACCCACCGCGAAAGGTATGCAGATTCAGGATGTGGTTTACCAGATAAATGACTTTATCGAAACTCTCGCGTTCAAGGGCCGCTTTGCCGCGTTTACGCTTTGTCTTTTCGATTCAGAAACAGGGACCCTTCGTTTCTGCAACGCTGGTGATAATATCGTACACATGTATGATGTATCGGAAAAGAAGATGAAAACTATCACGCTTCCTGAGACGCCAGCAACAGGTGTTCTTCCTAACTTTATGGTAGAAAGCAAGGGCGGGTACACGGTTCAAACGCTTACCATTGATAAAGGCGATATTCTCTTTCTCTACACCGATGGTATTGAAGAAGCCAAACGGAAATTCCGCAGCGCTCAGTTTAAGGAAATCCTCTGCGAAGAAGGCGGCGCTCCTGTAGATACGCCTCACGCGACCCATTCGGTGGGCCAGGGTGATGAAGAGATGGGGCCGGAACGGGTCGAGGGAATAATCAACGCGGTTATGAATAAGGAAGTGTACAACCTTTACAAATATCATAACCCGGAAGGCGAACAGACGCTCCAGTTTGATTTCAGCAATTGTGAAGGTACCGTGGAAGAATGTATCATGGCGATGGTCTCCGTAGAAAAAATGTTCCGCGCGTATAAGGATCCCAATGCCGGAGAAGATCAGCGGGTATTGGTTGACAAAAAAGTCGATGCCTTCCTCAAGGAACATTTTCGCCAATACCGTATCTATTGTTCATCGACCAGGGAATATCTGGATAGTGAAAACTATATTTATTACACTCAATTGAAAGAAGATGAACAGTATGACGACTTGACAATTCTGGGAATTAAGCGGAAGTAAGGTGAAGGTTACTTGACAGATCGGCCGAAATCAATAGAGAATGAATGAAATGTTTATTCAAAATGTTTTATTCATATTGACAAGGAGCAGCGTATGGCAGGTACACAAATTGATTCAATGGACTGGACGGTTAATCTTATCCTTACTGTTTTTGCCGACCCTGTATGGCAGGGCATCAACCGTTTCCTCAGAGGGAAACCTCTCATCGCTATCATCTGGTTTATCACCGGCGGAATTTTCGGCATCGGCTGGATCGTAGATATTTTCACGATGGTTACAAAAAAGGATATTACGTTCCTTGCGTAACCCTTAAGGCTTCCCCGCATGGGAAGCCTTTCCTCGTGTTCGTAGATACAGTAATTATCGCAGTACTTCCGAATAACCTTCCTGTTCAAAATCCATAGTGAACCTGGGAAGATGTTCTGTTCCTGTTTCAACATCGGCGTTCCCTTTAAAGCGGTAGCGGACTTCGGTCATAGCGATGACCTGATTCAGCACGTTACGCCGCATGTTGGTGAAATTCATCGTTAAGAATACATCGATTCCGGCGGATTCTTTTGCGGGAATTTTCAGGATGTTTTTTTCTTCGCCCTCCGACCAGAAACGTCCGTCTCCATACAGCTCATAATTGAACGATGTGAGTTCGACCGGAAAATGGTTGGGGTTATCAATTTGAAGAGAAACCTTGAGCCTTGTATTGATAAGCTCGGCCTGCATAATCTTAATCGTCGTGATAATGAAATCCGGTTTTCTCACTCTGGGAAAAAGAGCTTCCGCGCTTGGGAAAGTGCTCACCGCGGCATCGGCAAAAACATATTGCACGGGAACGGTGAGAACAAGTCCGTATTCGTCAAAATCTTGTTGATGCCTTTTTTCGTATTCTGATGCGCGGAAACTAAGGCGGAGCGGGATGTTTCTGCGTTCTTGCTTTGTCAATGTTTCATCTTCCGGAAGTTCAATTGAAAACAATGTTTCATCCGCGGGAAATCCGTTTATCATCAACGTTGGATGTTGAAACAACAATTCCGCGTCATGCAGCGCCGTATTGTGAAGATCAAGGCAGAAATTGAGATGCAGTATTTCCGGCGTTTCAGCTTCAACGTTTTCAAAAGTCAGCATTGATAGAGGAGCCGGCAGCGGCTCAGGTTCTATTTCTTCCAACAAATGTTCTGTGCTTTTGCAGGACAGTATCAATCCGGTAAAAAAAATGAATATGTATAATGTGATACAAGTCTTTATCTTCATCATAAAAGATATGATAAAGAATAAATCTCATATTGCCAACTCATCAGAGGAGATATAAGAGTTCCTTGGAAACTTCAGTTTTCGAGGAACTTCCATGCAAAACCGCATTTTGCGCAGCGTTTTGGAACAAAACGAAAGCAAATGCAAAGACTTCCGAGGTAACTAACCGAGTTTCCGAGGAAGTCTATTGTCTTTGCCGCTCCGCCTTGGTAAAATAAAACATAATGAAACACACGGCGGATAAGCCTTCTTTGGGTTTAATCATTATGCAAAGGATATTGGCGGGCATCCTCATCGTAATACTCCTGATTATTCTCGCGGGAACGGTCTTCGCTCTCTTTTTTAAGCCGGAAGAAACACGGTCCGGGTACAGTTCGGAGCCGCAGGCAGACGCGGAATCGGACAGCGGGATTTTTACCGGTAAAGGAATCTTTACAGGTATCGGCAGAATCCGGACAAAAAGCGCGGAGCCCAAGTCCGCGGCGGTGATGATCACCGTTGCTTTTCCTTACAATCCTCATGATATAAGTTTCAGTGAAGAACTGGCGTCAAAAGTTGCTCAATTCAGAAGCGAAACAAGCGGCTATTTTGAGGCTTTGACAGCCGATGAACTCCGCCTTAAAACAGACGCGGAGCTTCAAAGGGAACTTCTTGCACGTTACAATGCCGGGCTCCGGCTTGGGTTTATCGATGTTCTTTATATTACCGATTATGTTATTATCGAATAAAGGATGCCCTCTGCGGATGATCATTGCGCGATAAATTTTTTTCGAGATTATTGCTTATTCTTCCCCGATTCTATATTATGAAGATAGAATGAAAAAAGGTTTTTGGTTATTTGAAATTGTTTTGGTACTTGTGATAGTTTTTACGGCATGTTCCAATCCAGAACCGGAAAATATTGAAACATCAGTTTTTGATACAGAAGTAAAAAATGATGAAGCCGATACCGCTTTTGCGTTACAATCGGCACAGTACAGGTCCTTGGTTTTTAACGCGGAAGAACAGCCCAACAGTATGCTGGAAGCGTACCGGAATGTTCTGTTTCGGGAAAAAGTTATCGAGTTTTTTGGAGCTATCATATATTCAAACGAACTTGCGGAACTTGTTTTGAAAGAGGCGGAGGAACGGAATATCAATCCTGCTTTGGCTCTTGCTTTGAGCTGGGAAGAAAGCCGTTTTAATCAGAAAGCGGTCAATAGAAATTTGAACAATTCGATAGACCGCGGGCTTTTTCAGCTTAATTCAAGTTCTTTCCCCAACTTAAAAGAAGCGGATTTTTTTGATCCGGCGACCAATACGCGCTATGCTTTGGCTCATCTCCGCTGGTGTTTGGATTACGCGAAGTCGGATGTTGCGGGGCTTGCGATGTACAATGCCGGTTTGAACCGGGTAAGGAACGGTGAAACCCCCAAGAAAACCCTGGATTATGTTTCCAGAATCTTGAACGCCAGTCAAAAAATCGAGGAACTATTTCTTGCGGAAATGAGTATTTGGATCGCCGAGGAAGAGGCGGAAGCCGCCGCGCTTGCCGCTGCCGAAGAAGAACCCGACCCAATAGTTTTGATTCCCGTTGATTCTCTCGCTCTTGCCTGGGCCGGTTTTTTAAGCACTTATCCGTGAGTTTCCGGCAACAGTAAGCACAACGGTTCCCGAATATTCGCCGCAATGAAGAAAGAGCCGCTGTTTTTCAGCTTGATAATCAGCCTGAACGGAATCGATGGATTTTCCCTCCGAATCTTTTATCATTATTTGAGGGGATACCCCGATATATTCGGCGGGCATGTAAATTTCCGTCTCATGGGGAATCGCGGGATCCGCCTGGAATTGATATGTGAAGATGCGCTTTTTTCGGTTCCATGAAAACTGTATGGGTGTTCCGGCTGTTGCCATAGGGTAGGGGCGGAGCCAGCCGGCTTTTGCCCTGCCTTCTCCGTTATGATAAATCGATAGATCTTCATCATTCCAATGATCGCCGTGTTCATGGGAATTATCCGCCGTGTAGTTCCAAATCGTAGAATGCAGCAAGTTCTCATCGACGGCATCGTAATACATGGAAAGGGCTTCTTCGTGTTTCCGGTAATCGCCGGTTTTGAAAGCCTTTTTTTTGTTAAGATCAAAAGGCAGCCCGAACTCGCCTAACAGACAGGGCATGTTTCCCATGTTGTTTTTGGTCCAGTCAATCATACTTTTTAATTGACCGGAAAAGCTCTTTAAGACATGTTTCTTTCCCAGAGAGATTTTTGCCGTATCAGATTGGATGGAAAAATGAGGCGTAAAGAATTTTGTATAAAGCGTAACGCCGTCATACCAATGGAAGGCGTTCACGACCGGAGTTTTGTCTTCCGCGTCCCAGCGGGGATTATCATCATTAGGAACGCCTTCGATAAAAAAGACGCATTTTTCATCGGCAGCCTTCATCCGGTCAATAAACCGGCGCATGAAGGGATTCAGGAAATCATCTACAAAACGGATGGGCTTTCCGTTTAGTTTACTAAAATGATCAGGTTTAAGCAGTTTCGGAACGCCGCCTTCATCGGTCCAAACGCCGGCTTTCTTAAAGGGGCATTCATAGCCGTCCCGGAAGATTGTGTGTTTTTCCGGGTTGATCGTTGTATAGCCTTTAATTTTCGGCCCCGACAAACTGATCATAGAGTAGATGGGAACTTTTACCGAAAACCCGGAGGCGGCGGCCATTGCTTCAAAAGGACTGGGCATGGGACCTGACGCGACAACATACTCTTCGAGATTTGCCAGATTTTGACAGCCGATATATCCCGGATGGGGTTCGTTCATGGTTCCCCAGCCCGCTATCGCTTTGCAGTTTTTCAGGCGCCTGTAACAATGCCTCATCGCGTCGATGTAACAGCCTTGAAGCCAATCCTGCACCGGCATTCCGTCAACAAAGGTCTCCGGCGCGTAGATGTTCCCTCCAAAGAAAAGCGTAAACATCGCCGCGGCGCCGTATTTGCTGTAGTTTGAAGGCCAAATCATTGCGGGATAGGAATCCGTATGACGCTGATGAGTAAAAGCGGCTCCCGTATCATCAAGCGCGTCGATATTTATGCCCAGCTTTTCCATGGTCCAGGCAGGCGCTCCGTCACCGCCGGTCCAGCGGCTCCAAACATCCTGGTGGGGGTCGATAAACACGGAAATGCCCTGCTCATAGGCGATATTCAGCACTTTCCGGAGATACGCGAGATATTCTTCATCGTAGATGCCCGGTCCTTCATGTTCCAGGGCTTCCCAGGTGATGTTAAAACGGAGGAAGGTGAAGCCCCATCCCGCAAGGCGCTTGAAATGAGATTCGGCTTCTTCAAGCGGAAAAGGACGCCCTGTAAAGGACACTGTTTTCGGATTTTGGAGAGAATCTTTGTCCCAAGAAGCTCCGTTGGGAGCAAAAGGCAGTTTTGAACTTCCCCCCAAGTTACATCCCCGGAGCATAAGGGTTCTTCCCAGATCATCTTTGATATAATTCTTTTCAACGTGCATGTGATTTCTCTCCTGTTACCGGTTGTCCCGGCCTGATGTCTCAAAAACTAAAATCCCGAAACACGTTCAAAAGAGTCAGCTAAATTATCTGCTTACCATCGTCCTTATTCTGAAAGCACTTTAAAAACTTCTTCCGCGCTTTTTGCGTTAAGAAGTTCATTGCGTTTTTCGGAGCTTTTAAAAAGAAGGCTTACTTCAGCCAGAAACTGAAGATGTGGACCGGTTTTTTCTAGCGGAGAAAGCGTCATGATAAAAATACGGCACGGTTCATGGTCCAGGGCATCAAAATCCACTGGATTATCTGAAATACCGATACAGGCAACAAGATTTTGCAAAGTGTTGCTTTTTCCATGAGGAATAGCAATTCCGTGCTTCATTCCGGTGGACATTTTCTGTTCCCGGTCCATGATTGCAGCCAGAGCCGCGGGTCGATCCTGGACTTTATTGGCTTTTACCAGAATGTCGAGCAGCTCGTTGATAATTTCTTCTTTTGTGGTTCCCTTTAAATGAAGACTAATTGTGTCTTGGGTAAGTGCAGTCTTGAGATTCATATATGCAAGTGTAAGTCTCAATAAGTGAAAAGTCAATCGTTAAATCACAGAATTGTTTAAATTATTCTATTTGTATGTCAGGTTTCTTCCCGCCAGTCTCTTCAACAATTTTCCTCAGCGCTTCAACAATTTCGATGCTTTTATTGTCGGTTTCGGCGAAGAGTTCGTATTCGCGGCCGTCTTCGTGGCAGTATCTTAACACAAAGAGCGGCCGGCCGGCGGTAAAGATTTTTTTCAGCCAGTTTCTTTCGATACGGCACTCAACGGAGATTATTTTTTCCGCGGGGATGAAAAGAGTTACTTCTTTGGGACCTTTCCCGCCGCCTGATGTTACCCTTGAAAGCGCGGAAATCCAACTCTCCTGGGGGAAGTGATGAAAGCGGAAACCGCCTTCGGTGGCAATCAAAAGTCCCCAAAGGGAATCCGCTATGTCCGCGCAGCCTTTCAGGTACAGACCCAAATTAAAAGCAAGAACTTTTTCGCCGTGGATTTCCTCATAGTTTTTCCAAAACTCTGCCGCTTCTTTTTTTTCTTTATCGTTCTGCTTCATATATGATTCCTTCACTCCATAGTACGGGTAACCGCAATGTCGATGCCGCTTCCCTTCCAATCGGAAATAATTATATCGCCGGTTTTCACCGGAAGTGTAACGACGGTATTATAAATATCTTTTAAAAGACCGTCTATCTTTTCTTTTGGACAAGGCGATGTTGATTTAACCGGAATCCGCCGATTCGGTGTGTTCCGCGTTTCGGAATAAGGCCCGTCATCTTTGCTTTGAGAAACTTTGCAGGTTGCCGTTACAATCCGCTTGGGAGCTTTTATTTCTTCCTCGGCATAAGCTGATCCCCGCTGACATTTGTTGCCGGAAACAATCAATCCGCCGTTGGCGTCTTCATCAACAGAGAGTGAACAGCCGATAGGACACACGATACAAGTTAAAGAACGCATTCCGCATCCTCCTTCTTACAAAATAGAAAATTCCATAACCGATTCAGGATTACATCCTTCCAGTTCTTTGGGGCCGATGGTCAGATTGATCATTTCCGAAGGCTGAACGTGATTTTTCTTAATTGATTTGATCAATCGATTATCAACCTTGAATTCCAGAACCGCGTCATTCTTAACGATGAGCGAACGAAGATACACTTTGTTGTCCCTTTGCAGATTCAGCTTTCCGGGATTTACATAGCGCACATTCGATCCTGCCTTCACTTTGATTTGGTTTGACGGCGCGGTACCTTTTAAATATTCCGCGGCATAACGGCCGGCGCGGCGGGATTCCTCCACAACCCAATCCGCCAAGTCGTGAACATGCAGCACGTTCCCGCAGGCGAACACTCCGTCAACATTGGTCATCAAAGCGGAATCAACGATGGGGCCGTTGGTCGCGTCATGCAATGCGACGCCTGCGTCCTTGGATAATTCATTTTCGGGAATGAGCCCTACGGAAAGCAGTACGGTGTCGCAGTCGATGCGGAACGCTTTATCAGGAACGAGAACGCCTTTTTCCATGGGTGTAACTTCAATTCCCTCAACCCGGTTGCTGCCGAAAATGTTTGTTGTGTGCGATGACAGATAAAGCGGAATATCAAAATCACGCAGGCACTGAACAATGTTCCGCGTCAATCCCGAAGGATAGGGCATAATTTCAACGACGGCTTTTACCTTGCACCCGATCCAGCTCATGCGCCGCGCCATAATGAGCCCGATGTCGCCGGAACCGATCACGACAACTTCCTTGCCGGGAATGTAGCCTTCGATGTTAACCAGACGCTGGGCAAGCCCCGCGGTATACACTCCCGCAGGCCTCGAACCGGGAATCCGCACATTTCCGCGGTTCCGCTCACGGCAGCCCATGGAAAGAATTACCGCTCCGGCTGTGATCTTTAAAACGCCCCGCTGAGAAGATACGCAGAACAACACTTTGCGTTTCCGCGCCGCGCCTGTGCCGGAAGATTCTTCTTCTTGCAGAGAAGTTACCGTCGTTCCTAAATACACATCGATATTTGAATCGATTATGTTATCGGCCAAGCGTCCGGCAAATTCCGGGCCGGTCAATTCTTCGCCGAATTCGTGAAGGCCGAATCCGTTATGGATGCACTGCATGAGAATTCCGCCCAGTTCATCTTCCCGTTCAATGACGGCGGCGGAAAATCCGGCGGAAGCGGCTTCCAAAGCCGCCGACATTCCGGCAGCGCCTCCGCCGATGACGGCTATATCATAATTGAGTTCTTTCACAGTTCCGCCTCCAGTACCCGGCTTGCTCCGCCATGTTTTGTGATTTCATCGTAAGATAATCCGGTTTCGCGCATGATAATATTGATGATCTTATACGTGCAGAACCCGCCTTGACAACGGCCCATTTGAGCGCGCGTAAAAAACTTCACGCCGTCCAGCGTATGATGCCCCTGCCGGACCGCTTCAACAATTTCCGCTTCGGTTACATTTTCACACCGGCAAATCAAATTTCCCCATTGGGGATTTTCCGCGATCTTTTCATCCCATGCCGAGGGAGACAATTCCCTGGAACGGACATGTTTGCCGAGGCAAGGATTCCAGTCGGGTTTTTCTGTGAGATCAAGCCCCATCGTTTTTAAAAGGTCCTTGACGTATTCGCCGATGGCGGGAGATGCGGTAAGTCCTGGCGATTGAATGCCGGCGGCCTGCAGAAGAGCGGGGGCCTTTTTGGAAACATCGATGTAAAAATCTTCTTCTAAAACCGGCCGCAGTCCCGCAAAGCTGGTAATGACATCATTCCGGCTCAAAGACGGAACCATGTGTTTCCCTGAATCGAGGATTTGTTCCAGCCGGAACGTGGTTGTGGAAACATCGCTTTTATCTTCCGTAGAATCGGCGGTGGGGCCGACGAGAACCGTTCCTTCTACCGTAGGAATTACGAGCATTCCTTTCGAGACCGCTGTCGGCACCGGAAAGATCACCCTTTTCGGCCGCGCCTTCGTAAGTTTGTCCATCAAGAAATATTCGCCCTTTCTTGGTTTAATGGTAAACTCTTCCGCGCCGAAAATTTTGGAAACCTCGTCGGCATACAGACCGGCGGCATTCACGGCGAAACGGGCTTCTACGAAGCGGCCGTCATCGGCTTGTATCTTCCATACGCGCCGGCCTTCATCCCAATCGGCGTGACTGACTTTGTAATCGGTATAAAAATGAACGCCGTTTTTCTTTGCCGATTCTACCAAGGCAAACACGAAACGATAAGGCTCGACAATCCCGCCGCCGGGTGCGTACAAACCGCCGACAACATCGGGAGACAATTTCGGTTCCAGTTCGCGCATTCGGGGGCCGGAACAAAGCTCGATGCCGATCACTCCGTTTTCCACGCCCTGCGTATACAGGTGTTCCACGGATTTCATTTCATCTTCGTGCAGGGCCGCGACGATTATTCCGCATCGTTTAAAAGGGAAATCAAGTTCCCGGCATAACTGGTCGAACATCAAATTTCCCTGAATCTCCAGCCGGGCTTTGAGATATTTTTTATTGTGATGAAAGCCGCCGTGGACAATCCCCGAATTCGCTTTGGAAGTTCCGAAAGATACATCCGCGGCTTTCTCCAAAACTGCCGTCTGGATTTTATACGCTGATAAACGCCGGGCAATATTCGCCCCGGAAACCCCGCAGCCTATTACAGCAACATCATAGATACCGGTTTTGTTCATTATTATCCTCAAGATAAATATAGCATATTTTACACACATTTTACATGCTTTATACGCTTTTATGATTTTTCCTATTTCAATTGCGGAGTAAATTAATGATGCGTATCGTGGATTACGTGAAAAAATAGTAAGGAGAATCAGTAATGAAGAAGTTTTTAATTGCGGTTTCATTGATAGCTGCTCTGGCGGCAACGAATGCCGTGTGCGGAGGAAACAGAGAAGGCGGCGCAAAATTTGACGCGTCAAGAAATATTTCCGTAACAGCCCGCGAGGACGGCAGCGGTACAAAAACCGCGTTCATGGAAATTATCGGGCTGAAAGGAAAAGCCGATCCCGCGAATGTTATCATTCAGACGGGAACGGCGGGAGTGCTTGCGGAAGTGAAAAGCAATCCTGCGGCTATCGCCTATGAAAGCCTTGGCTATGTAACTTCCGATGTGAAGATGCTGAAGATTGACGGCGTGGATGCGACTGTTGCGAACATCAAAAGCGGTACGTATAAAATCTCCCGGCCTTTGTCGGTTCTGTACAAACAAGCAAGCCTTAACAACGCGGTGAATAACGCGTTTTTCACTTTTTTGAAATCAAGTGACGCGCAGAAAATTATTTCCGACGGCGGATATGTATCGGTTGTTGACGGCGCGGCAGCTTACACCATCAACGGTTCTTTGTCCGGCAGCATCGATGTGAGCGGATCAACTTCGCTCCAGCCTCTTATGATAGAACTGGCGGCGGCTTTTGAAAAACTCCAGCCCAATGTAAAGATAAATGTTTCAGGCGGCGGGAGCGGTACCGGTTACAAAAATGCCGATGAAGGCGTATCGGCTTTCGGCATGATAAGCGAAGAATTTGGCCAGGAAAAAGCTCCTTCCTGTACGTATTACACCGTATGTAAAGACGGTATCGCTGTTATTACCAACAATGCGAATCCGCTTGAAAACATCACTATGGCTCAGCTCAAAACCGTTTATGATGTGGATGCGGGATCGGGCGCAATCGCCAAATGGGACGCCTTGATTAAATAAATGAATAAAACATATCGTTTTATACAAGCGCGGGACTTTGTTATGCGAAACGTATTTCTGTCCTGCGCTGTGTTTTCGCTGTTCGCCCTCGGCTGTATCTGCGTGTTTCTCTTTGCGGAAGGAATTCCCTTTATTCACCGAATTGGTGTAACTAACTTTTTTGGAGTAACGTGGAATATAAACGCGAAAACTTACGGCGTTTTATCGATGATTGTAACATCGGTCTTTGTTACGGCGTTGTCAACGATAATCGGTGTGAGCGCCGGATTGCTGACGGCGGTTTCCTTGTACAAGTTCTGTCCCGCGAAACTTGTTTCCCCGATACGGCAGATGATACAGCTCCTTGCGGGGATTCCGTCTGTCATATACGGCCTGTTCGGGATGATCGTCATTGTGCCGTTTTTACGGGATAATATATCGCCTAATGGCGTAGGCTACGGAATACTTGCTTCAAGCCTTGTTCTGTCGGTGATGATACTTCCTACAATTGTCAGCGTCAGTTTGGATGCGCTTAACGCTGTTCCAAAAAATTATTACGAAGGCGCGCTTGCGCTTGGCGCTACGAGCGAACAGAGCGTTTTCAGCATTATGATTCCCGCGGCAAAGAGCGGAATACTCGCCGCGGTCGTGTTGTCAATCGGAAGGGCAATAGGCGAAACGATGGCGGTCATCATGGTGATCGGCGGCTCGCCTGTAATGCCCAAGAGTCTGTTTCAATCGGTGAGAACGCTCACGGCAAATATCGCGATGGGCGCGACCGAACTTTCAGGCGACGCGCAGACCGCGCTTGTCGCGACAGGCGTTGTATTGTTTATCTTTACGCTCTTACTCAACGTTAGTTTTTCATTACTTAAAAAAGGAAACAAGGCATGAAAACAAAAGCACATAAAACGCAGATTATAAAATATTCTATGTATAAATTTTTTTCACAAACGGTGCTTGTTATCAGCCTTGCTTCTCTTATCGCGGTGATTATGTTTATTATTATCCGTGGAATAACGCATATCGATATGCAATTGCTTTTCGGCGATTACGGAAGATACCCTTCGATAAAACCCGCGCTTGCCGGAACGTTGTATCTTATACTGATTGCGGTCTTATTGGCGGCGCCGATAGGAATCGGAAGCGCAATCTTTTTGACGGAATATACGAAAAGCAAAAGCCGTTTGATTCGGATAATCCGTGTCGCGACGGAAACGCTCGCGGGGATTCCGTCAATCGTGTACGGCATTTTCGGCTATCTGGTATTTGTCGCGGCGCTTGGTTTTGGATATTCGCTTATCGGCGGCGGTATTACACTTGCGATAATGATACTTCCCGTGATCGTCCGTTCGACAGAAGAAAGCCTGCTTGCCGTTCCGCGTTCATTACGGGAAGGCAGTTTCGCGCTTGGCGCGTCAAAGGTACGGACGATCTTTTCCGTGGTGCTGCCCTGCGCTGCAAGCGGAATTATCACTTCATTGATTCTTGCAATAGGGCGCGTACTCTCCGAGAGCGCGGTTCTCATTTTGACTATCGGGATGGTGGTCAACAAAATGCCGGAAAATCTTATGTCACCCGGAACAAGCCTTGCCCTTGATATTTATTTTTTCGGATCCCACGGTTACCCGGAACAAGCGGCGGCGTCCGGCGTGGTGCTTCTTATACTTGTTGCGGCTATCAACATGACAGCCGCGGCTTTGGGGAAAATATACGGCAAGGGAGAACTCGCGAATGGGTAGCCGCCGCGCTAAGCATCAATCTTCAAATCCTTTTTTGATGCTGATGCTCGAACCGCTTCCGGTTTTGTGAACTTCAATTTGGCTGGGAATCCGGTTCTTCATTTCACTTACGTGGGAGATAAGGCCTACCATGCGGTGTTCCCGAAGTTCATCCAGGATGACTAACGCGCGGTCGAGGCTTGCTTCGTCGAGGCTGCCGAATCCTTCGTCGATAAAAACCGCGTCAAGGCGGATGCCGCCGCTTCTATTCTGGATGGAATCCGCAAGGCCAAGGGCAAGGCTGATGGAAGCCATAAAACTTTCGCCGCCCGACAATGTTGCGCAAGGCCGGGTTTTTCCCGTGTAAGCGTCAAAGACCGCCAGGTCCAGCCCAGCGCGGCCGCGGGCGGAATCACCTTCCGTATTGAGCAGCAGCGAATAGCGTGACTCGCTCATCCTTTCTAATCTGCGGCTTGCGTAAGAAGCAACTTCCTGTAAATAAAGCCCCAGGAGCCATGAATCGAAACCTATCCGTTTGGGATTTTTTCCAATCAAATCATCGGAGAGAGCATTCAACGCGTGAGCTTCTTTTGAAACCGTTTCATGTTTTTGCATAATTTCTTTCAAGAGTTCCGCATCTTTTTCCAAAGCCGCCAGATTTGATACCGCCTCTTCGTGAGCTTGTTCCGCTTCTGTCTGCTCCGCGTCCAGCTTATCCATAAGGCAGATAATTTCATCTTCATTTTCATTTATGCCGCTTTCTTTTTTTTGCGTTTCTAACGACTCAATATTTTTTTGTAATGTGTTTTGAAGGAAGCGGTTTTCCGAAACATCATGATTCCATTGATCAATAATATTTCTGAAAAGCGTCTCATCTTCTCCCGATAAAAAAGCGTTTTGCAGTTCTTCCACGTTATGAAAAGATGAAGATTCAATTGTTTTATCAAGCTGATGTTTTGATTCTTGAAACTTTTTTTGATAGTCAGATTTTTGTTTCAGAGAAATTTCTTTTTCCGCGATGACGGCCGCATAATTGTTTTGCGCGTCTTCCCGGTTTTTTCTATATGTATTCAATTCTTTTGTGGTCTCATCAATTTGGTTTTCCAGAATCCGCAAAGCATTTGACAAGCTGTCCGTCTTCCATTCCCGCAAAACTTTTTCATGTTTTTCTTTTTCAGATTCGTTTGATGATTCCAAATATTTTATTTGCTCGGCAAGAGCACTTCGTTCTTTTTCAAATTCTGATAATTCAGACTGCCTGTTTTCTTTGTCTTTAAAAAGAAGGGGAACTTTTGTCTGGGCCTTCTTTGCGCTGTCCCTCAATTGAATGATAGCGTTGAGTTCCTTTACTTGACTGCTCAATTCCTGATTAATTTTTTCAAGAGAAGGAATATCCGCCTCTCCTTCCAGGAAAGAATGAATAAAAGTTTCCGCGTCTTTTCCGGGAATGGACAGCAGCTCGGTTTTAAAACGCGAATATGTTTTTTCCGCTCTGTCAAGCTGTTGTTCAAAAGAGTGTAATTCGCTTGCGCGCGTTATAAGTTTTTTCTCAGCTTCATCCAAAGAATGTTTCTGCATATTTATCCGTTCATCTATTCCAAATTTCGGAGCTGCCGCGGGAGCCGGGAACGGATGTACCTGTGAACCGCAGACAGGGCAGGGTATTCCCGGTTTTAATTCTACGGCAAGCATGGCCGCCAGGTTTCCTTTTTCGCTTTGTTCTTTTTCATTTTCCAGAAGCCGTATCTCGTCTTTTAGGATAGGAATGTTTTTTCCCAAAGATGTTTGTTCTTCTTTATTCTCCGTGATTTTTTTCTCTACATTTTTTATTTCATCTGATGTTGAACGCGCTTGTTCCGCGATTTTTTTCGCGGCCATAAGCCATTCTTTTATATTCCGCCTTTCCTCCCATTCGGTTTCATTTTTCTCCGCGTCTTTTGTTTGAGATAAAAGATTTTGCAGTTCGGCATCAAGTTCGGATAAAACTTGCATAGATTTTTTTTGTTGTTCCGCAATGGAGGAATCTTTCCGCTTGAGCCGCTCCTGTTCTTCAATATTTTTATATAAGACAGCTTCGTCATTAACCAACGTTTCCAAAGGAATTTTTTCTTCCCGTAGTTTAATTATTTTCTCTTCATGATCTTTTTCAAAATGTACATTGTTTGTAAAATATACAAGCTGTTTCTGCGCTTCATGTTCTTTTGCGAGACATGATTGTAACGCGTCTTCCGCTTTTTGCAGATTTTGATCATTCTCCTTAAACAAAGCGATATACTGCATGAAAGGCTTGGCTTCATTCGATTTTTTTAACGCTTCTTCTTTTAAAAAGATTTCGTCTTTTTGTTTTTCCAATTGCAGGGCTTTATCGTGTGCGGTAACAAGCCTTTCATTTTCTTCATGCAGCGATTTTGTGATTTGCAGAACATTTTTCAAAATCGATTGTCTGTCAAAAATCATTTTGATTTTTTGCCTGCACGATTCCGCGTCGTCTTTTGCTTTCTTCCGCAAATCATCATAGTCTTCGAGTGAAAATCTTTTTGATACATCTTCAAGAGAACGTTCGATTTCATTTTTTTGTGCTGAAATAATTTTTGCTTTTTCCTTAACGTAGTCCTGAATCGCGGTTGCTTTCTCTATGGGAAATAATTTTTGTAACACTTTGCGCCGCTCATTTGTTCCTTGTTTCAGGAATTCCGCAAATTCTCCTTGAGGCAGTAACACGATTTTAAAGAACTCATCTTTGGAAAGTCCCAGGAGTTCGATAATTTTATTATCCGCTTCAGATTTTTTTGAACTGATGCAAATATAGTTTCCCTCTTTCAATTCGTAGAGAACCGCTGTTTCATCATATTGAGAAAAACCGGAACCGCGTTTTTTTGGTTTCTCTTGTTTGGGACTTCGGTCAATGCGGTATTGTTTTTTGCCGATAGAAAATTCCATCGACACTGAACTTTCATCATCCTTTGAGGCATAATCACTTTTGATGCGGTTTACATGATTGGAACGGTTCCCCGGCAGCGATCCGTACAAAGCAAAACAGATAGCATCGAAGATAGTGGTTTTCCCGGAACCGGTTCTGCCGCTGATAAGAAAGACATCATCCAGCACGGAAAAGTCGATAATCGTTTTGCCAGAAAAAGGCCCGATGTTTTCAAGAATAAGTTTAATCGGCCTCATGATCGGACTCCTTCAAAAGTTTTTCAAATAATTCTATTTTTGCGGAATCGCTTTGTCCATATATTTCTTCGAGGAAGGCTGTAAAGTCTTCGGTTAAACTTCGGCGTTTTTGTTCTTGGTATGCCGTAACTTGGTTGTCTTCAAATCCTTTTGCAATATTTGTAAACGCTTCATCCTGCCGGATAGAAAGAAGATGAGGAAAATGGGAACGCAAAAGCGCGAGCGGATTTTCTACAAGGTCAATATCTTCCAACGCAATTTCGATATAGCCGTTTCGGATTTCTTCCGCAAGCGGAATGCGTGAAGAAAAGAAATCGTTAAAGCTGCCTTTAAGCCGCGATACTTTCCGCAGCGGCTTTACCGGTATTTTGGAAACAGCGGCGCCGTTTTCTGAAAACTCTACGGACAAAAAAACTTTTTCCTGATCGGCTTCGTTAAACGAATAGGCGAGGGGGCTTCCGGCATACCACATATTCGGCAGAATCTTTTGGCATCGGTGCAGATGCCCAAGCGCGGCATAATCGAAACCGGAAAAAAGGTTTGCGTCAACCTGTTCGGCTGTTCCAAGGAAAATGCGTTCCGACTCTGATTCTTTTCCGCCAAGCGTAAAAAGATGCGCCGCCAGGAGCGAGTAATCGGCTTTGCCGGAAGAAATGATGTTATCAAGAACGGTCTTTAATCGTTTCGATGCTTCTTCGGAAAGTTTTTGCTGGGAACGCAGCGGCAGGTTTTCATCACCGTTAGAATTATCATCATCAATGTTGTTATCATGTTTCCCGGAACTCAAACTTCCGGGCAATAAAAAAGGAAGGAGGAATACCGCCGTCTTTTTGCCGGAATCATCTTCAATGATAACCGGCTTATCGGAATCTTCGGGATCGGAAACAATGTGAATATTAAGAGAACGAAACAATGCGCTGCCGAATCCAAGACGATCCGGCGAATCATGATTTCCGGGAACAAGAAAGATATGCAGTTTTGGGCAGTGTTGTCTAAGCTGTTCCAGAAATCCGCTGAAAAGATTCACCGCGTCGGGAGACGGAATCGAACGGTCATACACATCGCCCGCTATAACAAACGCGTCGTAAGCTCCCCGTTCGGCAGTTTCAATCAATTGCCCAAGCATGTATTCCTGATCTTCTACAAGGGAATATTCATGAAAGAGGCGGCCCAAATGCAGGTCGGCAGTATGGAGTATTTTCATCTATGCCATGCTAAATATTGATTCAATCTGGGTCAAGTCCCCTTTTCTGTTATCCGATAATAAAACATAAACCATTGCTTATTATGCAGTTAGGAGGAAGATATGACCAGATATGCTATCAAGAGTGATCCCGGCAGAACGGAATTCATGGATGTTTTACAGGAAACTGCGAATGGTTATATGGTTCGTGTTACAAGGGAAAAAGACGGATACGAAAAAGTTCTTGATGAGTTTATTTCCAGAGAACTTTTTGAAACGTGTATCAATACAGGGTTTCTCTACAATATGTAGCGGGACTCTTCTCGGACAGCGAGTTCTGCCAGTTGGCGTACACGATTTCCGCTTCTGCTGCTTTGCCTGTTCGGAACAATTCCATAATAATGCCCATCTCATGGCGCATGTCGTGGCGCAATATTTCCATATCGTTTTGATGTTTTTTTTCGGCCTCCGTTTGTTCGCGCATTGCGTTCATCTGCACAAGCAGCGTTTCCGCGTTATGCGCCTGTGCCTCTTTTTCGTGCGTGTTTATTATCGTAAAGCACAAAATTCCATTGTTCCACAGGATGAACAGCATGAGGGCAAAATACAGACCCGGGTTCAGCATCGTCCATTGAACCGCTAAAACCAAGATATATGAAAACACGGCGCATAACGAATAGACAGACCACTCGCCGCGCCTGCCGTCCACAAACATCCTTTCCAGAAAACGCCGTCCAAACAAAAGCGCCGCGGCTATGTACATGCCTAACAAGAACAGTGACAGTACAAGCAGTACAATTTGTGCATAAGGGTTTTGATAACCTATGGTCAGACCAAGCAATGCTTCGATAAGGGCCGTCAGCAGACCGGTGAGTTGATACAGCATGAAGAACGCAAACACCTTTTGAAACACCTGTCCCCGGAACAACAGTATGTTCATCGGCAAAAAGAGGATGGCGATGAAACCCGCAAGAAACGTATCTATAATTCCTATATGACGCGCTATAAGCTGAATAAGAAAGTGTACCGCCGCCGAATAAAGCGCAAGCGCGCCGATGGTAAAAAGCATACCGCGCTTCGGGCGCAGGCAAAGGAATGTGGCGGTAAAATTGGCAAGCATCATAACCGGCCCTATGAATATCTTCGCGTTATCTATGATCATAGCTGTTCACTTCCAAATCCATTACAAGACGCATCGTAAATTGTTCCTCTGTGTAACTGAAACTCAACAGATAGCCATTATCCTCCGCGAAGGCCGCGATAGAGCGCACACCGATTCCGTGGCCTGCTTTGTTCGTTACAGGCAATCCCCTGCCGTCAAACTCCACAGGCGCGGCGCATGGGTTTGTAATCTCTAGGCCAATCTGCATATCGCTTTGCGACCCGCTCTGAATCAGCTTCACGCGGATTGCCCGCCTGTCCGGCTCCGTCACCTTGTCCGCCGCGGTCAGCGCGTTTTCCAAAGCGTTTGACACCATGACGGAGAACTTTATCGTATCGACAGGAATATCTCCTGGTATATTTGATGCTACATTCAGATGTATTTGCATATCATCCGCCCTGCGCTTAAAACGCGAAAACACGGCGTTTAACACCGGCTCCGCGCACATTACTGCAGGAGCTGCTTTGGACAGAGATAGCTGCCATTCGGAAAAAACCGTTTCCGCTTCTACTGCTTTGCCTGTGCGGAACAGTTCCATAATGATGCCCATCTCATGGCGCATGTCGTGGCGCAATATTTCCATATCGTTCAGATGTTTTTTTTCGGCCTCCGTTTGTTCACGCATCGCGTTCATCTGCACAAGCAGCGTTTCCGCGTTATGCGCCTGCGCCGCCTTTTCGTGCGTGTTTATTATCGTAAAGCACAAAATCCCGCAGCTCCACAGGATAAAGAGTATGAGGCTGAAATACAGCGCAGCGCCTACCCTTGGCCACTCCAGCGTTAAAATGAGTGCGAATGAAAATATGGCGCCAAACGAATAGAGCACCCACTCTCCGCGCCGTCCATCCACAAACATCCGATCAAAGAACCGCCGTCCAAGACGCAGTACCAGCGTCAGAAACATTCCCAACATGATGAACGATAGTCCAAGATACATGATCAGCGCATACGGGCTCTCATAACCTATGGTCAGCCCGACCACCGCGTCTGCAAGGTGAGTCATCAGAACGCTTAATTGATAGGGCATGAAGATCGCGAACAGCTTTTGAAATGTCTGCCCCTGAAACAGCCGCAGCATCACAGGCACCCAGACAATGCCGCTGAATCTGACGAGAAGCGGACTCAAGTCCGCTAAAAATATCGTAAGAATGTGTATCGCCGCCGCGCAAGCCGCAAGCACACAGAGTGTAAAAAGCGTTCCGCGTTTGGGGCGCAGGCATAGGAACATAGCAGTGATATTGACAATCAGCACAACCGGTCCCACGTATGGCATAGCATAATCAAGTATCATTCCTGTTCCCCCCTGAAAAAATAGTGCAGATACTTCTCTTTGACTTCATCCGCCGCGCGGTGCGCGATAGGAACAGTTTCTCCTGTTTTCATGACAAAACAATTGCCCTGTATGCTCTTAACATAATCCATGTTGACCGCAAAGGAGATGTGCGGGCGTATGAACCGCTTGTCAGCAAGAAGCGGCGACACAGCCTTATCAAAAGGCGCGCGTAATGTAACGCTCCTGTGTCTTTCGCCGTCCGCCGTTACGCACGAAAGCGCGCGGTTTTCAAGCTCGCAGTAAACAATCCGGTGAAAGGGAATGGCCTGTTGGCCGTTTTTTGTTTTCAGCAGAAAGATATTGGCGTTTTTGGCTTTTACGGCAGTGAGCGCGATGTCCAGTTCGCGGTAGAGCGTTTCGCGGCGCACCGGCTTCGTAAGGTACTGCGACGCCCGCACACTGAAAGCGTCCAGCGCGCGTCCGTCATGGCTTGTTAAATAGATAATAGCCGCCGTTTCGTCCGTTTGGCGGATAAGGCGCGCAAGCTCAATGCCGTCCGGATTCGGCATGACGATGTCCAGTAAATATACATCGAAAGCCGCGCCGTCCTCTATTGCGCGCGCCAGTTCTTTTGAGCTTGTATACACAGTGATGTCAAAATCGCCGTCATAGGCGCGGACAAAGTCCTCGATTTTTTTAACTTCGGAGGCATCGTCATCGCAGACGGCAACTTTTACCATAAACTTTACTTCCTTGTTTCCCATGATACCATGATTTTAGCGATTATGTAATCAATTTTACGCAAAAAAACATCATTTTTACGCATCCTCCAGTTTTGGAAAGACTTTCAATAGAATTCTATGTTAACATCTGAAGGAGTAAAGTACCATGATCAATAGTAAAAGTCCAATCGCCAGAATTTTCACCAACCGGGACGAACTTTCCCTAAAGAATATACGAATCGAAAGATGGGCCGCCATCCTCGTGTTTCCCTTGTCTTTCATTATCTGCGATATGCGCCATTTCGATATTGAAGCATCGATATTTGGCCTAAAAGCCTTTATGCTTATTGATTGCGCGCTGGGTTTCGGCTGGCTTGTGCTGTCATTTCTGCCGAAAAAATTGATTGTTCCCGCGCTTCGCCTGTCGGCAATTATATGCGCTGTAATCCTTCCTTTCCAGATGATATTGCCGGATGGTCCCGCTCTGCTGGCCGCGCTTATGATGTTCCAGTTTTTTATCGGCATCTGTCTTGGCGTTTCATTTTCGGTTTTTTGTTTTTCGCTGAATAATGTTGAGCGGCTTTTGGGAATGTTTATTATCACGTCTTGCTTCGGCATTTTTTATCACGTCCTTTTCAATTTTCCGGCCTTTGTCGCTTTTCAAAAAATCTGGGGAAACGCTGCCGCGATGCTTCTCTATCTTGCCGCTGTTTTTTGCTGTTTTCAGAAAAAAACTGCTATCCTTGCCGAAAACGATGCATCCGAAAAAAACGCAGCAGACCTTACCGGCAGCGATCATTTCAATGCCGCTGTTTTTCTCGTTATGCTGCTGGTAATTATTAATCAAATTATGTGGATTATGATGAGCGACATGACGGCGGAAGGGCAGGTAAACTCTTTTATTTATGGTATTGGGACACCTGCCGCCATCATCCTGATTATTGCCATACATTTCTATATCAATCGGAGCGCCTTGTATAGCTGGGTTTTATCACTTATTTTTTCCCTGTTGGGAGTCAGCCTGCTCCTGTTTGATTCGCCTTTTACACTGTATTCCGGATCCTTTCTTTGGGGACTGGGGGACAGTGTTGGGATGATTATTACCTATTTCATGTGCGGAGGAGCGGTCAAACTCAGTAAATCCTTCAAAATGTACCGGATTTTCTGCTTTATGTTCTTTATCTTTTATACGATCTTTTCGGGAATCTTTTTCACTGTAATTCATCCCCTCATCGGAGCGCAGTCCCGTATTATTTCTTTTGGCGTTGTTCTTGTCCTCTGCTGCGTCTGCTTTGTGATGATGCCCTACTTACAGCGCAAAATATTTGACATGCCCTGGTCAGACGGGTTGAAATTGACTGATGTGATTGAATACGTTCCGGCACTTGCGGAAATTGAACAGCAGGATGAAATGAAAAATCTTGGCCTCAGCCCCAGAGAAAAAGAAATCTTCATTTTGCTTTTAGGCGATTCACAGCGGAAACACATAGCCGATACCCTCAAAATAGGTACCGGAACCGTAAATTTTCACATCAATAATTTGTACCGTAAATTACGCATTCAAAGCCGTGTAGAATTGTTTGCAAAATATGGCAGAAAATAGGTAATTCGAGTCCCCTATAGTTTTAACAGGTTGTCAAACGTTAAATCCTCTTCTACCATTATTTATTCGTAAGAATATTTTAACACAGAGGAAGATATATACTGATGAAAACCCTCTTTGGCAAATTGCTTTTGTCATTTATGTTGATTATTGTGCTTATCATTACTACCGTACTTACCTGTTTTTACTTTGTTTACTCGAAAAGCTATGAAGATCAAATAATTGCGGAAAACAGCCGGCAGGCTCTTCACATGTCCAATTCATTGTACGCTTACCTGCATAACGCGTACAAAATTACTGAAGAACTATCATTTAATACCGATGTCCTTTCAATGGAAACAGAACGGCAGACTCCGGTTTTTGCCGACTCGATCATAAGAAACGATTATTTTGAACTGCTGTATGCTCAAGGGATGGATGGTATGCAGACAGGCCGTTCCTCCGGCAGCCTTGGAAACCGGAAAGAACGCTGGTGGTTTATCCAAATGGAATTGCTCCGAAAACCCTTTGTCTCCGAATCTTACTATTCGGTAGGAACGAATATGCCCTGTACCTCCGTTTTTTATCCCCTGATGAACAATAATGAGATGATCGGTATTATGGCGGGCGATATAAAACTTTCCGCCCTTCATGACTTTGTTGTTAATGATGCCAGCGAGGGGTCATGGACTTTTATTCTTGACGGAAAGGGAATCGTCGTGGCGCACCCCAATTCGATCTATCAGGAAGAATTATATAACTATGTAAAAATGACGAGAACCGTAACGCTCCGGGATGCCGATGGGAATCCCAGACAAGACGCGGCCGGAAATCTTACCGAAGAGCAGCCCTTCACCGTATCCGAACCGTACAAGGCCCTTATCGCGGATATGATGAACGGAAATATCAATACCGCAAGATTCAAGGAAGAAGGAGAATACATTTATGTCAGCTACCGGCCTGTACAGTTAGACGGCGTTTCAGATCCGTGGTACGTTCTTTCCGTTATGGAAGAACATGTCGCCATGCAGACCAGAAACACGGTACTCATGGCAATCCTTATCAGTATGGCTGTTATCATTCTTGCCGCTTTCTTTGTGGTTTTTCTTGTCGCAAGGAATATTAGTTCTCCCATCAAGAGTGTTTATTCGGTTTTGCAAAAAATAAAGGAAGGCGATTTAACCAACACGGTAACGGTTCGGTCTCAGGATGAAATAGGCGAGATGATGCAGATGTTAAATGATACACAAAAAGGGATTAAAAACCTTATCGTCAATATTAAAAAAGAGGCAGCAACCTTATCCAATATCGGCAATGCCCTTGCGGAAAATATGAGCGAGACGGCCGCCGCGGTAAGCATCATGACCGGCAGCGTTCAGAGCATTAAGGGAAGGTGTTTTAATCAAAGCGCCAGCATGGATCAAGCCCACAGTATCATGGGACAGCTTGTGGAAAATATCGACAGGCTGAACGGTCACATTGAAAATCAGAGCGGCGACATATCCCAGGCTTCGGCTTCTATCGAAGAAATGGTAGCCAATATCAATTCAGTAACCGCGACCCTTGTCAACAACACCGGCAATGTAAAAACGCTCATGGAAACCTCGGCTGTAGGCAGAGATAGTCTTTCGGAAGTAGCAAGCAATATTCAAGAAATCGCCTATGAATCCGAAGGTCTTTTCGAGATCAACGCGGTTATGGAAAGCATTGCCAGTCAGACCAATCTGCTTTCTATGAACGCCGCTATTGAAGCGGCCCACGCCGGAGAAACAGGCAAAGGTTTTGCTGTAGTAGCCGGCGAGATCCGCAAGCTGGCCGAAAATTCCAGCGAACAATCAAAAACCATCACTACGGTCCTCAAGAAGATCAAAGAATCTATCAATAAGATAACGCGCTCCATCGAAAATGTACTCAGTAAATTTGAGGACATAGACGCAAGCGTCAAGGTAGTGGCAGAACAGGAAGAAAACATCCGCAGCGCAATGGAAGAACAGGGAATCGGCAGCCGCCAGATACTCGAAGGCACAAGCAGATTAAATGAAATAACCAGTGCGGTTAAAACCGATTCCGGTGAAATGCATGTTGAAGCGCGGGAAGTGATTCGTGAAAGCGAAAACCTTTCAAGAACAACTCAGGAAATCAATACTGACATGAATGAAATGACTGCCGGAATAGAACACATCGACCAGGCTGTAAATCATGTCAACGAGATGAGCGTAAAGAACCATGAAGGAATCGGCGCGTTGCTGGAAGAAGTTTCCCGGTTTAAGGTTGAGAAATATGAATATGATGATGAATAGGCGAGAAATAATACCTTCGGATTTGTTTAATCATCCTCTGTGCTGCAGCTGCAAATCCCGTTCAAAATGTCTTGAGGTATGGGGAAAAAATATAAATAAACCGTGTGAGGATTGTACCGGATGCGCTCTTTGCTTTTGCTGGGTATCGCATCGGGTTACGTTATTGGAAGATACCGTTGGTCATATAACTTAACGCAATTAAGATAACGCGATTAACTTAATCCAATTAACTTAATTGGATTAAGTTATATCGTAAAATCATTAATCTTATGCGGTTATGAATGGTGTTATTTATTTACACTCGAGGAAATTGCAAAACTTCAGT
>DBDH01000003.1:0-24779 GCA_002293455.1 Treponema sp. UBA937 | reverse complement strand
CGAGTTTTGCAACAAGCTCACTCAATTTTCTTTACTTCTTTGTTGGCGATTCTGACCCCTCCGGCTTTTAATCCTTTTACAAGGAAGTCGTCGGCTTTAAAACTTTCTTTTGTAATCTTGAGCCGCGGTTTGGGAACATAGTGAACCGTAAAAGAAAATTTCGTTCTTGTATCCACATGAAGCATCGTGGAACCTTCGGGAATTAAGCTGTAATTCCTGTTCATAATCCAGCCTTCTATTACGCAGCGTTTTATATATGGATAACCCGTTTCTTTATCTTTGTAGATAATCGTGAAAATCGTTTTGGAAAGAAGGTCTTTATCAGCTTCCTTTATCAAGGCGTTTTCACCGACAAATATTTTTTCGGGAATATCAATAACACTGTAGCTTGCATCATGCTTGAAAACGAGGATTCTGTCAAAGGGAGAAAGTTCCGCAATAATATCGCCGGTAACATCTGTTCCTAAGTATCCTGTGGCTTTATCGTAATGAAGTTCCAAATCTTTTTTGACGACTTCTTTTACATCAACTTTATCGAAAGTTCCGACTTTTGTTTTCCGCTTTCCGTTCCCGATTTCTTCATTGGCTTTTACTTTTGCGATTATTCCATCCAAAAATGAAACCGCGTAAGCAACAATGTTTTTAAGATGAACGCCTATTTGTTTTATGCGCGCTTTAATTTCATCCATCTCCGTTCGGGCTTTGTTGATGTCGTAAAGCGAAATGCGCCGGATGGGAATGCGGAGCAGGCGTTCAACATCTTCACCGCTCACGCCGCGCGGACCGATCTCTTTTAAGAAAGGCTGGAATCCGTCGATGACGGCTTTTTCCACGCTTTCCGCGGTTTTCATTTTTTCTATAGCTTTGTAAATCCGCTCTTCGATAAAAATCCGCTCCAGTGTCCGCTGGTGCAGTTTGTCGTTTAATTCTTTGCGTTCAAGTTCCAGTTCTTTGGTAAGGATGTTTACAAGCTGCTTTGTATGATGCGTAAGAATTTCCGTAACGGTCATCACCCGCGGGAGTCCATCTTTAATGACCAAAAGATTTACCGAGATAGACTGTTCGCATTCGGTAAACGCAAAAAGCGCGTCAATCGTTTCTTCCGCATATACGCCGCGCGCCATCTTAATTTCAATCTCCACGTTTTCACTTGTGTAATCGTTGATCGATTGAATCTTTATCCGTCCCGCCTTTGCCGCGCTTTCTATGCTGTCGATAAGGCTTTCGGTGGTTGAACCGAAGGGCAGCTCCCGGATGACGATGCGCTTGGGATCGGAGGTATCGAGCTTTGCCCGTACCAATACTTTACCGTTGCCATCTTTGTAATCTGATACATCAATAAGGCCGCCTGTAGGAAAGTCCGGGTATATCTCCGCTTTTTTCCCTCTGAGGATGGATTTTTCCGCTTCCAGAATTTCGATGATGTTATGGGGAAGAATTTTTGTGGACATTCCGACCGCGATTCCTTCCGCCCCCATGATGAGTACTACGGGAATTTTTGCGGGGAAAAGAATCGGTTCCTTGTTACGTCCGTCATAAGAATCAAGCATGTTGGTAAGTTTCGGATTGTAGAAAACATCTTTCGCCAAAGGCGTAATCCGGCATTCTATGTAACGTGATGCGGAAGCCTCATCGCCGGTGAAGATGTTCCCGAAGTTTCCCTGCCGGTCGATGAACAATTCCTTGTTCGCGAAAACCACCAAAGCGGCTCCAATCGCCGCGTCTCCGTGAGGATGATACTTCATGCAGTGGCCGACAACATTGGCAACCTTGTGGAATTTCCCATCGTCCATTTCAAAAAGCGAATGAAGGATTCTCCGCTGAACGGGCTTGAGTCCGTCTTCAAGGTCGGGAATCGCGCGGTCTTTAATTACATATGAAGCATATTCTAAAAAGTTTTTATCGAACAAATTCTTAATATATGACATAACTAAATTATATCACAAAAAGAAATTTTTTTCGCTAGCTCCCTGCGTGCCGCATCGAGTTACTTTATACACCATACCGCGTATAAGGGCACACTTTTGATTCCGTTTTCAAAGCCGAAGTTTTTGGCGGAAACTCTTATTGATTTTTCTATGCCGTATTTTTTTCTAAAAACTTCCAGACTTTGGCTTCGGACGGCTTCCCAGGATTTTGCTTCAAATAGAATAGGTTTTCCCGGTTTGCCTTGCGCCGTAGATTAAGAGAGGCTTTCTGTTTTCTTTGTTTTTCCATTCCAAAAGTTTGTTTTCAATGAGTCTTTTCATGTTTTTCCCGCTTCATGACTATAGTCAAATAAACCAAAACTATTTGACTATTTCCAATCTCATTATTTCAGAAAGTTACATTAAAGGAATATATACATTTTATTATAAGCGGGAAAAACATCGATATCAATAAAACTCCGCTTTTAGGTATGCTAAAAACGGAGTTTGCATAATCAATAGAGATTATCAGGTACTTTCCCTGACAGCCAGGTCCGAAGTCAGCAGTACCGGGGTTTCCACTTCGGCGTGTTCCATAAGATCATGCATCATATTGGCGACCAAAGTTGAAAATGTTTCTACTTTGGTATCTATCGATGTAAGCGGCGGGTCCGAATACAAACTATAGAACGAATTATCGTTTCCGATAACCGCCATATCTTCCGGGATACGGAATCCCTTTTCTTTAAGCCGCCGTGCTCCGCAAAAAGCGGTATTGTCATCGGCAAAAATGATAGCCGTGGTTTTTGAATTGATAAACTGATCAACCATATTTCCGCCTTCCAATCCAAAGGGAACCCTGATTACTGTGCCGTCTAATGACAAACCATGTTTTTCCATTGCCTTGTAGAACCCGGCCAGCTTGCGATTTGCGTTATACGTTTCCGATGTACCTACATATAAAATATCCTTGTGTCCCCGTTCCTTTAAATGAGCAACCGCTAAATCAAAACCGGAATTAAAGTCAATCGATACGTTGTGAATGGTTGGAAGCGCCAGAAAACTGTTCGCAAGTACAATAGGCGTATTCGGGAGGTACTTTTCAATAATCGTCTCAATTTCTATTCCGGTAAAAACCGAACCGACAAGTACAATACCATCAACTTTTTTTTCAGAAAGGATATGGATATATTCTTTTTTCTTTTCGGATTTATTGCCGGTGTTACAGAGAATAGTACTGTAGTTCCATTCAAAAAACAAATTTTCTAATGTTGCTGCTATTTGACCAAAATAATAATTCCGGATATCGGATGTCATAACTCCAATGGCTTTCATTGAATTGGATACAAGTCCGCGGGCAAATCCGCTTGGAACATAATTATGACGATATATTATTTCTAAAATTTTTTTTCGCGTTTCAGGACGTACATACTCAAAACCGTTTAACACCCTGGACACAGTTGAAATAGAAGTTCCCGCTTCTACGGCTATATCATATATTGTCATTTCGTTAATATACCGTAAAAAGAAAATTTGATCTATTCCTCCGCTGCAATCAACGGAGGAATAGACTGTTTATCATTTCTTTTCGCTTTCGTAGCGCTGTTTGAGTAAAGGCAGAAGGCCGCCGGCGTTGAAAATTTCCTCCACTGAAGAAGGATATTTTGTCAACGGGATGCTTTCTCCGGTAGAAATATTTGTTACCAGTCCTTTATCATAATTGATTTCCAATTCGTCTCCATCCTTTACCATGCTGCCTATTCCGGCAGCTACAAAAGTAGGGTAAGCGAGGGAAATGCTCACTCTAAAAAAAATTCTTGCGATAGATTCCGCAACAATTGCTCTGACGCCTATATCACGCAATATGGTGTTGGCGGTTTCCCGGTGAGACCCGCAGCCAAAATTACGTCCCGCAACGAGAATATCTCCGGGTTTTACCTCTTTGGGAAATTCCGGACGGACAGCCGCCATTGTAGTTTCCATGAGACGCTCGGAACGGTCTCCGCCGGGAGAAATAACATCAGTATCTATAGAGTCTCCGAATTTCCAAACTCTGCCTTTAATAACATTCATGCAGCACCTCCTTCGGATCTACAATTTCACCGGCTAATGCCGAAGCGGCAACCGTAGCAGGTCCCGCAAGATACACAAAAGCATCAGTGCTTCCAAGACGGCCTTTATAGTTGCGTGTAGCTGATGTAATACAAACCTCTCCTTTGGACAAAACTCCCAACACAGGCTGACAAACACCGCAGCCGGGATTAAGGACCTGTGCGCCCGCGTCCAAAAGATCGGGAATAATGCCGCTGTTTAAACACTGGCGGTAAACATCCCATGACGCGGGCTGAATCAGGAAGCGCACGTGAGAAGGCAGCTTTTTCCCTTTCAGGATTTTTGCCGCTGCAAGAATGTCTTCATAGCGGCCGTTTGCGCAAGAACCAATAACGGCCTGGTCTATTTTCACCCCTGCCGTTTCCTTTACCGGAACGACCTTGTCAAAGTTATGCGGTTTTGCTACGACAAAATCAAGATTATCAACATCAACTTCGATTATCTTTTCGTATTTCGCGTCACTATCCGCTTCAAGCGGCTTAAAAGCCTGTTTCGTCCGGGCGGAGACATATTCCATGACTTTATCGTCGGCACGGAAGAAACCAAACTTGGCGCCTACTTCCACGCCATGATCCGCCATACACATACGGTCAGAAATTGCCATTCCATCCGCGGCGGAACCGGTAAATTCCAGCGAACGGTATTGGGCAAAATCATCACCGTACTTTCCGGCTAAATAAAGGATGATGTCTTTCCCAAAGGGATAAGGCCGTGCTCTTCCCTTGAGTTCTATTTTGATCGTCTCCGGTACCTGAAACCAGAGTTCCCCAAATGTCATGGCGTATGCAATATCGGCTTCTCCCAATCCCGTACCGCCGGCGTTTAACGCGCCGTAAATGGTACTATGAGAATCATTTCCAATGATCAGTTCACCGGGACGGACAAATCCTTTGTCACACATGACTTGATGCCCTACAGCCGGATGACTGTCAAAAAAATGCTTGAACTCGAGTCTGCGGGCCATTTCTCTGCCGATTCTGTTTCTCTCCGCTACTTCAACGTTCGGAGCCGGCTGAAAATGGTCCATAATATAATAGACTTTATCCCTATCCCATACGCGCGGAAGCCCTTCGGGCATTCCGGTGTTATGCATATGCTTCTCAATCTCATCAAGTGCCAAACAAACCATCACACCGTCAATTTTTGCGTCGACAATATCGCCCGCGTAAACTGCGTTACCTGTTTTGTTATTTCTTGAGAAGAGCTGTTCTGCCATCGTCATTCCCATAAATACTCCTTTGTAAAATCTCTCCTGTTATCCGGCAACCGCAGCTTTTGCTTTCCGTTTTTTCACAATGGGCGTAATGATCGGTACCGCCAAAACCGCGAAGATCACTACCCACATAGCCCAGGCAAACCCAGATTTAAAGAATATGCTGAAACTGCCGCGGGAAATACTGATGGCAATAGCGTAATACCCTTCCGCCAGAGCGCCCATAACAATTCCTAACACCAGCGCGGTATAATCATGACCGCTTTCTGAAAGTATATAGCCTATAACACCGAAAATAACGAAAATCCACATGTCCATCATAAACTGCCGTGTAGCGAAACTGCCGATGAGACAGGTTGCCAACACCGCCGGAATAAGGAACTGGTTTTTCGTTACCGCAAGTTTGACCGCGAATTTGGTATAAAAAATAGCAATACCCCATTGAATGAGCGAAGCCGCCGCAATAGCCAGCATAAAAGCGTATATCTGACCGGGATATTCCCGCATTACCTGCGGACCGGGTCGTACTCCGTGCATGATGAGGGCGGCGAGCATGACTGCCGCGGTTCCGCTCCCCGGAATTCCTAAGGTTATCGTCGGTACCATTGAACCGCCGACTACCGCGTTATTCGCGCATTCAGGCGCGATAACTCCTTCGGCAGCACCATTGCCGAATTCTTCCGGCTTTTTAGAAAAAAGCTTTGCCTGAGAATAAGCAATAAAAGCGGCGATATTTACGCCCGCTCCGGGAATAATCCCGACAAAAAGACCGATAAATGTTGAAAGGGCAACCAAAACAGGAGATTTAAACACCCGTTTAGAGCCTTCCCAAATTTGACTGAATTGTCCGACTTTCTGTTTCTGCTTCTGCGTACCCGAGGCGTCGTCATCGGTCAGAGAGATAAGCGAAGTAAAAGCAAAAAGACCGATCATCGCGGTAATACTGGGGAACTCATCATACAGTTCCAGAAGACCGAAGGTAAAACGGGGATAACCGAGGGTAAGATCCGCCGGCATAGCGGCAATGAGACAGCCTAACATTCCTGTCAGCAGCCCCATCGCCGGAGACTTGTCGGAAATTCCTACAATGATAGCGATCCCCATAAGGGCAAGCAAAAATATTTCCGCGGGACCGAATTTCAGGGCAACCTGAGCAATGGGCCGGAGAATGATAATTGAAGCGATGGCGGCAATCGTACCGCCGATAGTCGATGCGGTCAGAGAAATACCAAGCGCGTAATCTCCCTTTCCTTTTCGCGCAAGAGGATACCCGTCAAGCCCCGTCGCCACGGAACCTAAGGCTCCCGGCGTTTTAAGGAGTATGGCAGGTATGGAACCTCCGTACTGGCAGCCCACGTAAATAGCGCCGATAAAAATCAATGCCCCTTCCATAGACATTCCTAGGGTTATGGGCAGCAAAATAGCGGTCGTATTGCTTGCGCTGAGTCCGGGAATACTCCCGGCGATCAATCCGACAACCAGACCTACAACCAGTAATATTATCGATTCCAAGCTAAAAAGGGCCGCGAATCCCAATTGTATTGAATCAAAAAAATTCATAATCAGCTCCTGCCTTTAGATAAGAAAACCTGTCGGCGGACGTATCCGCAGCCAAAGCACAAAGATTCCGTACAGAATAGCGGTAAATATTCCTGTGTACAAAATAAGGCTCAAAGGTTTGCGGTTTCCCAAATAATAAGACAAACCCCCGACATAAAGAATTGTCATCACCATATAGCCCACTACAGGTATGAGCAGAATATATAAAACAGTCGCCCCGGTAATAACCAGTTTGGGTTTTGTAATTTTCATACTCATGTCCCATTTCTTTTTTTCCGGAGTTTCCGTATCTTTTTCCAGTTTTCGGTATTCAATAACACTTTGAGCAAAAACCCAGATAAAAAGAGGGATCATTACAATGGTAACAAAGCGGGGAAAAACAATGGACTCGGGCGGTAAATCGTATGCAGAACACCAATATAAAATTACAAAAATTAACGCAAAGACGGCAAAGATATATTTCTTTACCAAATAACGAACATAATTCATCATGTACCTCTCAATGAATCCCCTGCTATAAACGATGTTCCAGCAGGGGAGATTGTTCTTATAAATTATCTTTAGCAGATAAACAAAGAGGAACGCTTAATTTCCCAAAAGAATAGGAGCTATCCGCGTGTTGAATTCAATCCGGTCTTTGTTAAGCGCGTCATTTTCATCACCGTAAACCTGATCCAGCCATTCAACCTGATCCAATTTTACAAGATGCTCATGGAATTCCGGCGAATTAAGGGCACGTTTAAACGCGTCAATCACGTATTGATAGCGTTCGGGGTACTTTTCCTTCAAACCGGCAGGCGCCATCACCTGGTTATAGGCATAAACATCATCTACGGGCTTTCTTACGACATCACCGTGGTATTCTTTATTCTGCAATGCCGGTACAGGGGTTTCCCTTATGCTTCTTGAAAGAATTTTGGTCTCTTCCGCAACAGTTCTGGAACCATAGTACATAAAGGAACCTAATGGTATTTGGTGACCCGCAAGCGCGGTACGCGCTTTTCCCCCGCCGTTAAAATTAACGATGTTAAATTTGACGCCTGCCGCCGCTTCTATTTGACGAAGAGCAACAACATTTGTATCATTCATGGCGGCAACACCGACAGACACCGTTTCGGGCGGCTGGGTTCTCATATACGCAATAAGTTCGGAAAGCGTGTTATATGGTTCATCCTTGTGAGCCATGATAATCCCCGGGTCCTGATAATAGGTAACAAGATATTCAAAACTATCCTGATTGTATCCCTTTGGATTCTGCATAATCATGGAAGTTGTGACCGTTCCGGAATCTGAAATACCAAAGGTATAACCGTCCGGTTCCGCGCCCGCAAGTACGGTAAGTCCGATTTCTCCGTTGGCTCCTGGTTTATACTGGAATTCGATGGGAACCCCAAGTTCTTTTTCCACAAAAGCCCTCCAGGTTTGGGCCGCCTGATCAGTAGCTCCGCCTTGAGCCTGGACAATATAAAAGGTGATGGGACGACTTGGATATTTATCGTTCGATCCAGCCGCTCCGTCCGCATCGGCTCTGCCGGCCGCAAAAAGAGAACCGCAGAGACAAATAGCTAAAAACACAAAAAGTATTTTTTTCACGAAGCTATTATTTCGCATAACTCATTACCTCCCCAGGTATGTACCTAAGAATTTATTTTATGAAAGCGCTTTCATAAAATAAATTATACAACTACTAATTAAGTTTTGTCAAGAAAATGTGTGTCAATACCGAGGGAATATTTCACCCCCAAAGAAATATGATGGAAAAGTGTTTTTTTATCCCTTGTTTCCGGAGTTCTATAACTGATTGGAATGCAATCAACAATGTAAAGTTTAGGAAAAATTGATGATTAATCTCATGTTTCAGCTGAATTTTATCGTAAAATTAGGTTTTAATATCGTTTTATCAACCCGGATTCAAGGCTGAAATGCTAATTATATACCGACCGGTAGGTAGAATTTATATACCGAACGGTATATAGTTTTGAACCTTTTATGAGACGAGTTCAATAAAGAAGCGCGACAAAACAAGTAAAGAGGAGGGACGTTGCCCCTCCTCAAAAACGGGAAATCCTTGTAAGGTTTGTTTACCAGAACCGACTAAACAGGAGAACCATCATGAACGAAAAAACTATCCAATATCTTCCAAAAGGTTTTTCATGATATATTCCCTGCGTTCCGGGGTATTTTTCCCCATATAAAACGTGAGTACCTGAGGGATTGCTTTTAACGTCTGCACCGACACCGGAACGAGCTTAATATCTTCGCCGATAAACTGACCGAATTCTTTCGGGCTGATTTCACCAAGTCCCTTGAAACGTGTTACTTCACTCTGACTGCCCAAATCCGCAATTGCCGCGTCGCGTTCTTTTTCATGGTAACAATAGCGGGTTTCTTTTTTTGTTCGCACGCGGAAAAGCGGCGTCTCCAGAATAAACACTTTTCCCGACGTAACAAGCTCTTCAAAGTAAGAAAGAAAAAAGGTCAGCAGGAGATTGCGGATATGAAAGCCGTCAAAATCGGCGTCTGTGGCAATGACGATCTTAGCGTAACGCAGCCCCGAAACATCATTTTCAATGCCGAGGGCCATCATCATATTGTAGAGTTGTTCGTTTTTATAAATGGCGGCCCGTTTTTTGCCGTGCATGTTTTCCGGTTTTCCCCGGAGGGCAAAAAGCGCCTGGGTCATAACATCTCTGCTCGACACCATAGAACCTGCCGCGGAATCGCCTTCGGTGATAAAGATCATCGAGTTTTGACCGAGGAGGCCGTCGTCAAGATGATACTTGCAGTCCTTGAGCTTGGGAATCTTGAGGGCGATTTTCCGCGCCGCTTCCCGCGCTTCTTTTTTTACAAGATTCAATTCGGTGCGGAGCTTTTCATTGGCAAGGATTTTCAGTTCCAGATTTTTCGCCGCTTCCTGGTTTTTATGAAGCCAGTCTTCGACCGCGTCTTTTGTGTTCTGAACTACCCACGCGCGGATATCCGTGTTGCCGAGTTTGTTTTTTGTCTGGCTTTCAAAGACGGGATTTTTCAGTTTAATGGCAATCGCCGCAATGGAACCTTCCCTGATATCCTCGCTGCGGAAATCTTTTTTAAAGTAGGCCTGAATCCCCTTTAAAAAACCTTCTTTGAACGCGGAAAGATGTGTTCCTCCGTCGGAAGTAAATTGTCCGTTCACAAAAGAAAAATATTCTTCCCCGTAATTGTTGGTATGAGTGAACGCGAATTCGATGCGCTCGCCTTTGTAGTATCCAATAGGATAAATCGGTGTGTCGCCTGTTTCTTCATGCAAAAGATCGTAGAGTCCGCGTTCGGAAATATATTTTTTCCCGTTGAGACTCAAGGTCAATCCCGCGTTCAGGTACGTATAATTCTGAATGCGCTTTTCGATAAATTCAGGATTGAACTCATAATCGCCGAAAATGTCAGGGTCCGGAGTAAACTCCACGTAGGTGCCGTTTTTCTGTGGATTTTTCAATTTTCCCTTGCGTTCGGTTTTTAAATCCCCGCGCTCAAAAATCGCTTCCGCAAAAAGTCCGTCTCGAATAGACACCACCCGGAAATGCGAAGACAGCGCGTTCACCGCCTTGGTGCCCACGCCGTTTAATCCAACGGAAAACTGAAACACATCATCGTTATACTTTGCCCCGGTATTAATTACCGAAACGCATTCCACAAGTTTTCCAAGCGGAATGCCCCGCCCGAAATCCCGAATCTTGACGATATTATTCTTCACTTCCGTTTCGATGAGCTTGCCGTTTCCCATAATAAATTCATCGATAGCGTTATCAATTACTTCTTTGATGAGAATATAGATACCATCATCCTGATTGGAACCATCGCCCAGTCGCCCGATATACATTCCCGACCGGAGCCGGATATGTTCTAATGAAGAAAGCGTTTTGATCTTGGATTCATCGTAGGAACCTTTAGGAACCTCATCCGCCTTTGCGATTGCCTTTTTTGCTTCTGTCTTGGTTCCGGTCTTTGCCGCCGTTGTTTTTGTAATCATTTTTTTTTCCGTCCTGGCACTGTCTTTCACCGCCGCTTTAGGCGCCGCTTTTGCCGGAGCTTTTACGGCCGTTTTGGAAGGAGCTTTATCATTTGTTTTATTTTTTGGAGCGGCTTTTGTCGGAGCCGCTTTAGTAATCTTTGCCATATAATTTGTAATTATGTATGAAAAACAGATTTTTTTCTATGGTGTCTTAAATCCTTACAGCAATTCTTCAATGGCCGTCGTGATTATCGTCTTTTATTTATCAGCATAAAATATTTGTTCAAATTCCTGCCCATTATTGGAAAACGCCTCTACCGGCACAACGGTTATTCCATTAAAAATAACCGTTTCTATCTTTATTTCCGGTTTAATTTGCCGCAACGCGGCATACGCCAATTCTGTACAATAAATTTCACTGTCATCGTTCATGTCAAATTGCCAATCAAATTTACGTCCCACATATTGTAAAGCCGTTTCCGCTATCTTGTTTCCGTTTATATCATGTACGCGGTAAATTCCAACACTGCGCGCCGTATTCAGAAAATCCTGCAAGGAAACTTCCGCAACATAATCTTGATTATGAGCGGCGGCGCCTTCCGCCGTAATTACCATAGCTATTCCATATTTGATATGAATAATACCAATATGGGAAAAGCGTTTATCAGAAGGCGAAACTTCTTTAAAATACAATGACCATGTTCTATTACCAAGACGGCATATGAGGTCGCCGTCTTTGATAATCGGGATTAAATCATTCGCATTGACCGAGTTTATGACCGATCCCCGCGGCGTTAAAATATACGCGGCGGCACTTATGCCTACAATTATTATCATGCCGCAGGTTAGTAAAACTTTCCAATGTCTTAATTTTTGTTTGTAGAAACCAGCCATTTACCGTCTATCTTAACCACGTCAATGTCTGAGGTTGACTCATCTTGGAAGGTAACTGTAACAACGGCGGTGTTCCCATCATCGGCAATTTGTTCTGTATAACTTTTGATGGGGTTGGATGCCAAACTTGCTTGCGCCATTGATATAAACGCAGACATAAGCACTGCTGTTTCCTGTGTGGTAACTTTACCTAAAGCGGCTGTATCGCCCTTTTCAATTGCCTCATAGAATGCTTTTACAGTTGCTGTTGGCTTGTTTGTCTTCGAGCAGCTTACACAAAAAGCCCCAATTATTAGCGATATTGCTAATAAACTCAGAATAGAAACTCCATTTCGTTTCATATATCTTTTCCTTTGCGGTCTTTCCCTGCTGTCAATATTTATTGGGCGAAGCCATATGGGTCCAATACCCCGCCTTGCTGCGGGGATAGGATGCATCGAGTAATATATTACATGCTATAACAAAGAAACCTTATGGAAAAGTTCATTATACATGATTGTTTGCGTATGTCAAGTGAAACAGACTACTGTAGTTGCTTTCCGAATAAAACGGTGAACATATGGTCTGGTCCCAGGGAGGATGCTAATGTATACACCCAGCTTCTTCCCTTTTTTTCAATCCGGGAAACGAGTCCTGTTTTTGTCAGCGTGTATAAGGTTTTTGCCGCGAGGGCAGGGGAGATGCCTGCTTTTTTTGCCAAGTCCGATGAAGTGAATGTTTCATCATCGGAAAAAGGGATGAAGAATTGATAGTCTTTTTGCGTTTTCAATTCGATGGGTTTGTGCCACGCGCTGACGGTTTTGTCAATGACGCTTACGCCTTTTCTCCGCCAGGAACCCTTGCCGTCGTCTTTTCTTATTTCGATAATATCTATCGGGACAAGTTCTATGATAATATTCTTTCGGGCCGCCAATTCCGGCGCGTACAACAGCGCTTTGAAAAGATCCCAGGGCGTGCCTTTCCGGGGGCTTTTTCTTTTCCGTATCAGATTATTATCTTCATCGTACAATGCTATCGTTTTTGATACAATGATGGGATGCACAATCCTAACCGTATTGTACAAAGCCAAGTCGGGAACTTTTTCTTTTAAAGGGCCGAAACTTCCGGTCTGAACCTCGACAATTTCTCCGTTTTCCCGGACGGCGTCGCAAATATAGGAACCCTTTTCCACTTCGCGCTTACCGCTTTTTCCGGCATAACGGGATTTCAACGTTTTGTGAAGGGAACTCTCTTTAAAAGTGCCGATATTTTTCTTATCTTCCGGCATAGGGCAGTAATTCTTCCGCGGTCATCTGTTCCAAATAGTTCAGCGTCTCGCTGCTTCCCTTGTATTCATTCGTTTTTATCCGCGCAACCCTGAACACAATCGTTTTATGTGTCGCAAGCGGCAGTTCCACGGGATGTCCGTTTACATCAACCATTTCATTAATAGAAAGACGCCCGGTGATTTCCTGAACATCTCCTTCGGGAAACACAATAAAATTTTCGCTTATAAACATACTGTTACCATAGCGGCAATTTGCTGATAATACAAGATTTGCGAATGTTTAATTATGCTCCTCTGAGGCAATTGCAAAACTCCAGTTTTTGCAATTGCAACCGCTTAAAAATGCGTATTTTGCAGCCTTTAGGCGAGAAATCGCATGAGCNNAACCGAGTTTTGCAAGAGGCTCCTCTGTGTAACAATTTTTCATTAAAAAGTATGCGCCCGCCTATCTTGTTCGTATTACCCTTGACAAAGAGCCCCTTCACGGTAAATGCTAGGGGAAATGTCGGTTTCTGAATCGTTAAAAACAGAATATCTCAGAGCTTTTTTTCGCAATCCTGTTTTTTTATCTGCTGTTACAAGCTGGTTCTTGGCTCAGCTTATAAAAACAATTGCGGCGCTTTTCCGCATAAAAAAACAATCGCTCAAAGATATTTTTGAAACGCTTGTTTGGAGATCCGGCGGTATGCCGTCCAGTCATTCCGCGTTGGCGTCTTCTTTGGCAATGTCTATTGGATTTGTGGAAGGCTTCGGTTCAAACCTCTTCATTGTAACTATGTTTCTGGCTTTTGTGATTATGCGGGATTCCTTGGGAGTCAGGCGTTCTTCCGGCGTTCAGGGCAGGGTTCTTAACGGCCTTGGGAAAAACGTATCTGATAAATTGAAGATTGATTTTCATCCCGTGAAAGAAGTGCATGGTCATGAACCAATGGAAGTTGTGATTGGAGCCATTCTGGGAATGTTGATTTCTGCAGCGTTCTTTCACCTTTAAAAAAACCGGGAATTCATGCAAATATATAAAACCCTTGCATTGAGCAGCATTATTCTTGTTCTTACCGCGGTTTCCGTTTTATGTGCGGTGATGCTGGCCCCTTCCGTTTCGGATACCGCTTATACCGTAGTAAAAATTGATGCCGAAATACACGATGAAGACGCGGTTTCTCTGTTGGATTCCGGCGGAATTCGGGATATTGTTTCTTCATCCACCCAGACCGTTTTTCTTGACGATTTTGGAGAAATAAAGCAAATTCCGCTCCATCAATACGATGATTATGTTTTCGATTTTGATCCCCGCAACGACGGATATGCGGAAAAATTGGAACGCTTTTTTTCCCAGCACGGAAAGCGTTTTATCTTTATCCCTTTGAAAAAGCAGGAATTTTCGCCTCAAAGAACCATAAAGCACATCGAGGCTCTTTTGGAAAGTATTCCCCACGAAACAGAGTTTATCGGTGTCAAAATGCCGCCGTATCTTTCGTGGGCGCTTTTTTTTGCGGCCTTTGCCGGAACCTTGTGCTTTTTCAAGAAATTGCGTCCCGTTGCCGGAATATTTTTCCCCATGTCGGGTTTCCTCTTTTGGGGGCCTTCGGGATTTCTACTTTCCGCTTTGCTCGTAGTCTTTTTTTCGGTGTTGATTAGCTCTTTAAGCGAATGGTTTGCGGGCCGCCGGTATGGAACAAAAAGAAGCGTCTTTGAACATATATCCCTATACCGGTATTCCGTGATTTCGGCGGCGGGATTTTTCCTTCTGTATATTGTTGCCGCTGTTTTAACCGGTGTTTCTCTCTTATACAGCGTTCTGTTGTTTTCGGCGCTTTCCGTGTTGTTTGGTATCTTGCTCCGGCGCGGCATAAACCGGAGCGGCGTTTCTCAGCGCGTCCGCTTTTTGCCGGTTCCCATAACCGGAGAACATCGGAATATTCTCCATCATTGTATTTCCGCGCTTCCTTTTTCCGCCGCCGCCGTAACGCTTCTCGTTTTATCGTTTTTTATGCATTATACCGACGGTGTTTTTGCGTTTGATCAAAGCCGTCTTGTGTCCCAAACGGATTTTGAGGAACATGTCCGCTTTCAGCGGAATTTTTCTTTTATTCCTTTAGGGGAAAAGGCCGATAATTATCAATATAAAATATATCAATTGGGAGATGACGGGCTTGTTGCCGCTTCCCTTATGCCGTATTCTGAAACTCCGGAATTGCTTGATACGGTTTTTTTCCCATTAAAAGATGTAACAGATCATATACAAGGGAGTGCGGAACAAACAATACGATGGGTTTCTCCGGAGATAATCGTTCCCTTGCTCTTTTTTTCAGTGTTTGTGTTTTTTGCTGTTTTTCTGGAAGCCAAACACAAGGGGCGAAAAAAAATAATATCTATGTATAATGATAAACGGATTGCAGCATGACAAAAGTATATTCTTTTCCCAGGGGCGGTATGATCTATGAAGACAACACGGTCCCGGTTAACAGCGAAAGCGTTGTAGCGTTTTTACCGGCCCTTTGTATTATTCCTATGGTTCAGCACTGCGGGAACGGAGCGTATCCTATAGTATCTGTGGGTGAAACCGTGACCGAAGGTATGCTCATAGGAAGGAATTCCGGTACCGGTTCCGCCAATGTACATGCCTCGCTGCCCGGAAAGGTTGTCCGCAGCGTAAAATGGCGGATGTCCGACGGCAGGATAAATGATGCTCTCGTCATCCGCCTGGAAGGCAGCTTTGAGAAACTGGGCCGGAGAGAGGAGATGTTTCCCTGGAACGGTCTTTCCGAATATGAGATACGCCGGATTCTTTCACAATACGGCATTGTCGAAATGGAAGGCAGCGGCAGGCCGGTAATTGATATGATCCATGAACTGCAGGATACAAAGGGAACCGTTTCTTTAGTGGTCCGCTGTGTATTTGATGATCCCTGGCTTATTGCCGACCGCGTTCTTTGTTATGAAAGGATGGCCCATGTGGTTGAAGGCGCGGTTATCGCGGCAAAAGCGTCCGGAGCAAAACAAATACTATTTGCCGTATCCCACGGCGAAGAAGCATTGGGCAGCCGTTTTCTCGCGGAAGCTGAACAATACGGGGTTCCGGTGAACATGATCGTTGTGGGAAACAAATATCCGCAGCGCAATCGGCGCGAACTGGAATTGGTATTGCGCGATTATGAAAAAAAAGAAAATATTGAGATAGGGACCCTGTTCCCTTTAGGACCGGCAACGCTTGCGGCTGTTTTTGACGCGGTAAAATATAAAAAACCTATCATAGAACGCTATGTTGCTGTAGGAGGCTCGGCGGTAAAACACCCGCAGGTGATGCGGGTAAGAATCGGAACGAGAATAGGGGCAATATTCGCGGAATGCGGCGGGTTTATTGATGAACCGAAACGGATCGCGGCAGGTTCTCCCCTCATGGGGAGCGAGGTTGTTGATTTGGACGAACCGGTTACAAAAACGACCTATGCCTTTTTTGCGTTTTTGGAAAAACAGAGCCGTATCAGCAGCCTCCGCAATTGCATCAGCTGCGGAGAATGCCGGTCGGTATGTCCCGTAGGGCTCGATCCCGAAGAATTGTACAAAATCAATCGCTCGGAGAAAATCAGCAGTGAAGCGGTGAGCAGAGCCGGTGAATGTCATGGCTGCGGCTGCTGTGACGTCAACTGTCCATCAAGTATTCCGCTCAGTATTTCGATTCAGAATTTAGCGTTAAGGAAAAAATAGCATGACCGGAAAAACAGGTATTGTTCACCGTCCCCAGATAAATCTTTCGCGGTCTACTCCCGGCCGGATGTGGCTGGTAAACTGCTGCGCCCTGCTCGTGATCATCCAATCGGCTTTGACCGATAAAGGAACTTCCCTCGTGCTTGCCTGCGCCGCGCTTTTTTCCGCGGTATCGATTGATCTTCTCGTGCATGTTAAATCACGGAATTTTTCTTTAAAAGATGGAAGCACCATTGCCACCGCGCTTATTTTCACTTTGCTCATGCCGAACCGGATTCATCCGCTCGTTGTGGTTTTTGGCGTTGCTTTTGCTCTTTTAGTGATAAAATATAGTTTCGGCGGTCTTGGAGCCAACTGGATGAATCCGGCCGCGGGAGCCTGGCTTTTCGTGATTCTTTCCTGGCCTTTGTTATTCCGTGAAGCTTTTCAAGATATGCCGTTGTTTATCATCAATGACGCTCTTGAAAGCAGTATTACGGATGCTCAAGGGGCTCCTATGGACATATTAAAACTTGCGGGAATTACCGGCACCGCCCGGGATGCAAGTGTCACTTCCACGCTGAATTCCGTGTTTTTCCGATTGTTCGGTACAAAACTTCCTGACGGTTATTTCGATCTTTTTATTCAGCGCGGAAACGGCATTATTGCCGACAGAGGGCTTTTGGCTCTTTTGGCGGGGAGCATCATATTAACCGCTTCCCGCATAAGCCGCGTTTGGATTCCCGCAATCTATCTTGGCGTGTATGCCGTTCTCGTAAGAATATTCGGCGCCCTTCCTTTTGGCGGTTCCCTTGGCGATGGGGATGTTCTTTTTGGATTATTAACAGGAGGAGTAATAGCTGCCGCGTTCATCCTCCTGGCCGATCCCGCGACAGGACCAAAATCTTCCATTGGGGCAGTCTTTGCCTCAATATTGGCCGGATGTTTTACCTTTATTTTCCGTTACCAGGCGCTGCTTTCTTACGGCGCTTTTTTTGCCGTAGTTTTTTTGAATGTTTTCATTCCTCTGATAAAAAGCCTCGAAAGCCGTTATCTGTATGAAAGCAGGAGGAAGTTCTGATGCTGGAATACATAAAAAACCATTTCCCCAAATTAAAAGATATGATGATTTTTGCCGGCTGGATTCTGGGCATTCTTGTTTTCGGCGGCCTTCTTTGGTATCTTACCCAGGACTTTCGGGATCATAGAATGGTCAGAACGATTAATGCGGTACTGATACAGAATAATGACCGCCGCCGCGTGTTATCCGTGCTCTCGGACCAACTGACATCAGGAAGAACGTTTCAGCATTACGAACGTTTCTCTGTGGTAGGTTCAGCGGGAATTGCGGTGGTTATCACCATGTATGACAACGCGGTTCCCGCGGTATGCGCCGTCTTTGTAAATTCGGACGGGACAGTACAAGACTTTGTCCCCCTGGATGATCATTCGGCTCAAATTTGGGGAAGATTAGAAAAAACAAAACGTGATGTTTATACAATTTACATCGAAGAAAACGAAAGACATATCCGAAGAGGGGACTAAGGTATGAATCAATATGACAAATCTTATTCATGGAGAGGACCCGATTCCCCGCTTATGTCATTGGCGGGGCTTGCCCTTATGATTGCCGCTTCCGGCCGCTTATCATTTTCAACGGCCGTATCTCTGATTTTTGCAGGTATCTATGCTGTTACTTTGCTGGTTATGTTATTTGGAAAGCCCATCATCCCCGAAAAATATGAAACGGCAATTATGATCATGACGCTTACTTTCATCAGCAGCCTGTTTTATCTTATTCTGAGTATGATAAACCCTGTATCGGCGCTGAAACTCTATTTTATTATCTTTCTCATTCCTGTCACTTTTTTAAGTTCCCGGATTGAAAAAAGAGTGAATCGTCTTTCCCCGGTCGAAGGAATTGTTTTGGGATTAAAAGAAGCGCTGGGTTTTGGCTTAATCATTATCGCAATTTCCCTCATTCGGGAGCCTCTTGGATACGGAACTCTTTCTGTTCCTTTTACCGGCAGAACCGTGAATCTCTTCTCGGATGCAATAAGCGAAAAGTTTGTTTTGCAGGTTTTTGCCGCGCCGCTTGGCGGCTTTATTCTTACAGCTTCCTTGATTGCTCTCTTGCGCTTGGTTTTTCGCCGGCCGGGAGCGAAAACAGAAGCGGAGGATAACGATGATTAGTACAGCAATCTTTTTTATATTTACGGGATTTTCTGTAAATCTGGCGGTACAATTTGGCTTAGGCATTCGTGATATTGCCATGATAAAGCAATTCCGGTTCAAATATTCACTCTGTCAGGGTTTGGTTCTTTTTCTCAGTGTTCTTGTTACCTGGTTCGTTTTTGCTATTATCCTCGTTCCCTTAAGGCTCGATTTTTTGGAAACGCTTCTTCTGCTGCCCTTAAGCATTTTGTCTGCTTCGTTCATTGAAAAAGGAATCTTGTTTTTTTTATCAAGATGGATAAGCCCCATGCAAAGCAGCGTTTTTTCGGCTTATAATGGGCTTGTGTTCGGAGCCAATTTTTTTGTGTTGAAAGTGTCCGGATCATTTTTGGAAGCATTAATCATGGCTGCGGGATTCGGCCTGGGATATATCCTTTCTATGGCGGTGCTTTTGGAAATACAAAGACGCTCTGCAATTGAAACGGTTCCTAAAGCTCTGCGCGGAGCTCCGCTTTTGCTGATTTCTTTAGCTTTGTTGTCATTGCTTTGTTCTTCCGCCCTGTTTTTTTTACGGATGATCGATATTTTTTAGGAGATGAGCCATTTGCAAAACACGGTTAGTTTTGCAAATAGCTCAGATGAAAAAAAAATGAGTTTTTCGCTGTAAAAAAGATTTTTTTGCTTCCCATGAACGAAAAAGTATCGTAGAATGGAGATGGTTAGGTTTTTTTCTGATGCATTCTGGTTGAAAGCTTTGGGAGGGGGTGTATACTATTCCTACACAGAGCGAATATCTCCGGCGGTTTTTTGGCTTCCGGGGTTCTTTATAAAAAAGAGTTTAGTATGTTATTTGGCGGTTTATTGGTATTATGAAGCAGAATGTCAAGATAATATTAGGATCTCATCATCATGTTCCCTACGGCGCGTGTGAAGATGATTTCGTGAATGCTTATAATTTAAAGCTCAAACCATTTATTACGACTCTGTATAAATTTCCCCATATTCCCGCGGTTCTTCATTATTCCGGTGTTCTTCTTTACTGGATAGAACGGCATGATCCAGGGTTTTTTTTGCTTATGGAAGAAATGGCGGCACGAAAACAGCTTGAGTTTTTGGGCGGCGGATTTTATGAACCTCTCATGCCTTTGATTTCTCTTTCGGATAAAATCGGCCAGATTGAGATGCTTACCACATACCTGCGGAAGCAGTTCGGGAAGCGGCCCCAGGGCTGCTGGCTTCCCTTCCTTTCTTGGAATCAAAGTTTGGTCGGCGCTTTAAGCACATCCGGAATGAACTTTACCTTCCTGGATGAAAGCCAGTTCCGCTTTGCGGGCATCGGGAAGATTGATTATCCCTGCATCGCGGAAGATATGGGAAAAATTATTGCCGTTTTTCCCATCGCAAGTTCTTATCATGCCGAATTCGCCAAAAAAAAAGCCGGAGATGTGCTTGACGCGATTATGGCAAGCGGCGCAGATGCGGATAGAATTATATCGATTTTTCCCGAACATTTTTGTGAAGATGAAAGCAGCGCGGCGTCTATCGAGTCTGCCATGCATGATTTTTTTGAAGCCGCTTCCCAAAGATCGGATTCCGCGGTGTTCAGCACTCCCGGTAAACTCCTCAAGACCCTATCGTCTCTGGAAAGAATATATATCCCCAGTTCGTCAGAACAGCGTTTTATGTATTGGGCAATGAACGGAACATCAAAGACAAAATATCCGCTTCCGGAAACCGGTAATGTTCAATCTGAGCTGTATTATCCCGGTTCAATGCCGAAGCAATTCTTGGTCCGGTACCCGGAAGCCAATGGGCTGTATGCAAAGATGATGTATACAAGCACATTGATCAGCCAGCTCCGGGGAGATAAATCCCGGAAGCAAACCGCCCGGGAAGAACTCTGGAAGGCTCAAGGATGTGACGCGTTCTGCCATATCGGCAGCGGAGGCATCTACCTCAATGCCATACGGAAAGCCGCGTATAAATCCCTTTTGGAAGCGGAAAGAATTACCAGGGAAAAACGGAATTTTATTCCTTCCTTAGCGGCCTTTGATTTTGATTTGGACGGAGAAGTGGAGTATCTTTTTCAAGAAAAAGACATAAACGTTTATGTAAAGAGCGCCGGCGCCGCTGTTTTTGAACTGGATTATCTTCCAAAAGCCTGGAATTACCTCGATACTTTTTCCAGGCGGAATGAACATGATATCACCGCGAAAACCATTGAAGACGGTTACCGGCGTTCCGCGTTCCTTGACAGGCTCGTTCCGCCGAACATCACGTTCCAGGATGCCCTTAATGCCGATTTCGGTCATAGCCGTTTTTGCGCGTTTGAGCGATATACGCTTCTGGATATGGATCGTCTGCATCAGAAAGCCGCTTTTACATTGCCCGTAAAGCCTGAGAATCCTTACGGAAACATCGAAATAGAAAAGCATTATCATCTTAAAAAGGATGCCCTCAGTGTTTCGTATACGCTGACGAATCTTGATGAAACCGCGTCATCTTTTCAGTTTATTCCTGAGATCGATCTTTCTTTTGCCGGGGAGACGGAAAAGTTTCAGCGTCTTTTTGCGATAGGCGGCGGTGAAAAAACGCCTGTTTCTTTTGACGAAGGAACCTTGTATGCGGTCATGGGCCTGGAGCTGCAAGACATAAAAAATGAAGTGGTCATCAATTTGCTTTCGGACAATCCGTGCAATATGTGGATTATTCCCATTCGGACTCTGGACCGGAAAAACGGCAGCATTGCCGAACAATACCAATCAACCTGCATCATGCCGGTGAAACAGCTTTCACTAAAACCGCAGGAATCCTACAAGACGGTCTTTACGCTGCGGTTTTGCCATTAAAGGGATAACGCTCTTTTAACCAATACAAATGTCAGCGTAAAAACCAAAGCAATCGAACCTATTACGCAGCCGCCCAAATACAGACAATAGAGAGCCCATCATTTACTCTGTGTGATTGGGCAGCAATACCTCTGTGCAGTGTACGATAATTCTTCCTCTGTGTAACAATTTTTTCAATTTTTAAAGTATGTACTCATCTCCGGGCATTCACCCCATAAAAGATGACAAAATTGCAAATATTCCTTGACTTTCTCATTTTCTGATGTTAATATTAACAATAAGTATATGTTTTAACATATACGTTAGAATATCTAGAACGACTTTTTCATGGAGGTTTGGTAGAATGCGGAAAATTACTGAAAACTGGTACTTGAAGCATTGGAGTACTTGGCAAAACGGAGGGGTCCTATGCGGATAACGGATATCACGGCGCATACCGTGCGGACGAAATACAAAGGACCGTGGCAGCACGACAGACGTTTTTATGTTAAGAATGATGTGCAGGCGAACACGATCATCGTGATTCATACCGAAGGTAAAATAACAGGTATCGGGGAAGCGACTCATTCACCCGGTTTGTACGGCGAGACACCCGGTAGTACGGTAGGCGCACTGGAGCTGGTGCGTCCGTACATCATCGGTCAGCCGGCTTTGAACCGGAACGCGGTTTTAAATATCGTGGACCGCGTCATGCCGCTGGGAAACCTCGCTTTCATTTCGGCTCTTGATCAGGCCCTGCTCGACATTGCGGGTAAAGCATACGGGCTGCCGGTTGTTGATCTTTTGGGAGGCAGAGCTCACGAGTCGCTGCCGACGCATATCAACCCGCCCACCAATGAACACTTCATGTCATGTCTCGAAAACTTCCTGAAAGAAGGGTACCGCGTTTTCAAAATCAAGATGAGCGGTGATACTCCCTATGACCTGAATATGATTTCCTCGGCTTTGAAGACGGTGGATGAGACGGTTACTCTTTCGCTGGACGCGAACCAGGGATGGAATGTGCCGCAGACGCTGGCGATTGCCGCGCGCATCGAAGCTGATCCGTACTATCGTGATAATGTGATTCTGGAACAGCCGGTTCACGCCAGTGATTTTGAAGGCATGGCGCAGGTTCGGAGAGGCACAAAGCTGAAGCTGATGGCCGATGACTGTATTCGCACTGTGGCCGATCTTGCCCGTCTCATTAAGCTGGAAGCAGCCGATATCGTGAGCATCAAAATCAGCCGCTGCGGCGGGATTCGTAAATGTCAGCAGATGGTGGCCATGGCCGAAGCCGCTAACATGCTTTACATCATCGATGAAATTAACGAAATGCGGGTAGCTAATACGGCAGTGGCACATCTCGCGTTGTCAACGCGTTCTCCGTTGTATACAGGCACCACCTGTCACCGCTTGCTTCAGGATGACATCGTCCTTGAGGGAGGGGTTCAAATTGAAAACGGACAGGCCATCGTCAGCAATGAACCGGGACTCGGAATAGGCCGTGTAGACCTGAATCTACAAAATATCTAATGAAGGAGGCAATTGCAAAACTAACCCGAACCGTAGGTTCGCGGTTTTTGCAAGAGGCTCGAAGTACTGATTTATTCTTCATTGAATAAATCAGTATATTCTGTAATGTGGGTTTTCGTATTTTTTTCATGTAGGGTGAGAGAAAAACGAAAAAGAGAATAGGGTAATGTTGATTGCGGATTAAAGCCCGGAGTCAATGCAAGCAGCCCTAATAAAGTATTTCCAGGTATGTAAGACCGACAGCCTTACATTACTTGTGCATTTTTTAGGAGAAAGAAGATGAAAAGAACATTGATGGTAATTTTGGGCTTGGCACTCGTTTTGTGCACAAGCGTGTGGGCTGGCGGCGGCAAGGATAGCGGTGATGTCACCATAACTATGCAGCATTCAATGGTTCCCCCCGAGGCGAACGCCTTGCTGCAGCAGTATGCGGCACAATACAAGCAGGAAACCGGCGTGACTGTTGAGATTTCTTACGTACCGTGGGAAAGCCAGCGCGCGACCACTCTGTCGAAGATCGCTTCGGGTCAGACTCCCGATATTCTTCATGGCAATAGTAACCAGGGCACAGCCGAATGGGTCGAGATGGGCGCCATGAGCGACCTGTCCGGACTGCTCAGTGCCAAGATGAAGGAAGAACTGATTCCGACAGCATTCGACGAACTCGGCACCTTCGCCATTCCTTTCCTGCAGTCGCCGGAAATCGCCATCTTCTACCGTCCGGCTCTGTTCAGAGAGGCCGGTGTTACTCCACCTGCCCCCGGCAAGGCCTGGACTTGGGACGAGTTCGTCGCCGCGGCGCGGAAGCTGACAAAAGATACCAACGGCGACGGAACTCCCGAACAATGGGGATTCGCGGAGCGCGGGTTGGCGGGCTTCATCGCTATGAAGACCTATATTCCGCATTTGTGGGCCTATGGTGCTGACATCATCATACCCAATGGAAAAAACGGTTGGAAATCCGGTCTCGGCGAGCCTGCTGCCAGGGACGCGATTGCGGCACAAGTTGCTCTGGTCAATGACCTCAAAGTTCTCCAGCCGAGTTACATCACCTGGGGACTGCCGGAAGCCATGCGCGCCTGGGGTGAAAACGCTATGGCCATGTTCGCGGTCGGTATGTGGTGGGCATCATCGGTTAAAAACGAGTTCGGTCACGTTTACGGCGAAGACTTTGATGTAATGGCTTTCCCCGTACCGAAGGCCGGAAACGAGTTCAACTTCGCGACATACGATTACTTCACTATCCCGACGACATCGGACAGCAAAGAAGAAGCGTACAAGTTCATCGAGTGGATCATGCTCAACCCCAAACGTATGGCAGACCTGGCCGTTGTCGATTTTAATCTGCCGCCGACTATCAAGAGCGCCCTGGCTGATCCGCGTTTCTCCGATGAGGGTTATCCCTTGTGGTCAGAGCGTTTCGCTCTGTGGGCCGATTGGTCACGCTTCATGCCGTCGTCCTCGCAGTACGCCGGGCTGTGGACATCGACAATCATCCCCATTTGGGAAGAAATCGTTACCGGCCGGCGCAGTGTTGCCGATGGTGTGTCGCTGATGGACCGCGAGGTGAAAGCCAAACTCGGCAACTAAGGCAGCGCTGATTAAGTCT
>DBDH01000053.1 GCA_002293455.1 Treponema sp. UBA937 | reverse complement strand
TGACATATTTACCCATGGGCACCTCCTTTTTTGAAAGCAAAAAAGCGGGAGCCGCCACTGATAACTCAGTGATGACTCCCGCTATTGTGTAAAATACCTCGAAATCGTCAGATAATGATAGAGCGATAATTATTCGATAAGGCTTGCTAAGATTATGTCGTGAATACACCGTAAGCGGCCCATTTTGGGCCGTTTTTGTCGTGAGTGTAACACCTCCTCGCCATGGGTGTGGATTAACCCTCTATTTTCGCTGGGAAAAGAGCAAAAATACTACCGGCTATTCCTCACAAACCCTGATTCCATGCGGCTTCCCGCCTTTGTTGGAGTTAACCCGAACCATTGAACAGTTTTGTGAGACTGTGCAAAGGTTCGGGTTATTCTTTTGCCACAAATTAGCGTCGATTCATGATAATGTGGGCGAACTGAATTGTGGCATGTCTCATACTGCTTTTTGCAAAACCATCAAAACCTGCGGCAAGAACCCCAAATGCATAGATTTTGAACCCCAGTCTCACCTAACCCTCGGTGGTGTTCTTTGCTAAATGCTGTGCCTCAAAGTGGTCTGGTGTTCTAAAGGCCAGCGTTGTATGTGGCCGTTTCGCGTTGTAGAAGTCTATATAATCATCAACGCTTTTACGGAATTCCAGTTCCGATTTGTAGTTCGTTCGATATAACTCCTCCTTCTTTATTGATGAGAAAAATGCTTCTGCCACAGCATTGTCTTGTGGGCTTCCTGTCTTTGAAAACGATTGGACAACCTTGTACATGCGCAATAGCTTTTGGAACGTGTGCGAGGTGTACTGTGTACCCTGGTCGCTGTGGAATACAAGTCCTTCGGGCGGAGTTCTGCTGGTAAAAGCTCGCTTGAAGGTAGAGGTAACCAAATAGGTGCTGTTTTTCACTGATACGCCGTGTGCAATGACTTTCCGTGCAAACAAATCAATAACGACACATATATAGTAGAATTTCTCCTTTACAATGAAGCAGGTAATATCGCTGACCCAGACACGGTTGGGTTCAGACACGTCAAATTGCTGGTGTAGCACATTTGGCCGCCCCCGGCGATTGAGCTGCTTTTTATATTCTCGTTTGGCATTTCTGCCAATACATTGCAGGCCCATCTCCTGCATCAGTTCGGCGACATAGCTGGCAGAAGTACGAATCTCTCTGTCTGCAAGGACAGCGCAAATCTTTTTTGCTCCAAGTCGCTGTTTATATTCCTCAAAGACAATCTGTACCTGCGCCCTTATTTCTTCACGGCGTTTATCGTATTCGGTGACATCTTTTCTGCGGAAGATGTGGTTATAGAAAGTGCCCCGTGAAACGTCCAGCGCGTCGCACAATGTATGTACGCTGTATTGGCCATAGAGCTTTTCCAGCGCCGCCAGTTTCTCTTGAAGCGGAGCGGCCATGCCACACCCAGCAGCTTTGATGACCTCCAGTTTTCTTTCCAGTTTATCGGCATGGCGTTTCAAATCAAAATATTGCTGATAGTAGATAGTGTTGTCTGAAACCGTTTTGAGCGGAGAGAACTGTTTTATCCAGCGGTAAAGGGTACTGCGTGGGATGGCATATTGGGCGCAGAGTTCGGCAACGGAGATGCCAGCGTGATACTGGGCTGTGATTTCTTGCTTTTGGGTATCGGTTAATTGGTTTTGCATTTGGGTTCCTCCAAAGTAATGTAGTTCGTTTATTATACTTTGGAAGAATCTCTTGATACCGTTGTTTGATTTTAGGTATGGGTGTATAATTAAATGAGTTTGACACGAAACGCGTTCTTCCGTGCTTAAATTATACGATTATACGATATTATTTAACCGAGGTAAGGGGGATACTCATGAAAGCATCCATACGGGTAAGCGGCAACATAATAGGTGAATTATCAGAAAAGATACCATCAAACGTCATAGCTCTGAACGAGTTAATGAAAAATGCGTATGATGCCGGCGCAAGTTATGTTAAAATCCGCCTAGATAGTAGTGAACGTACCCTGACAATTACTGATGATGGTTGTGGTATGGATGTCAATGACATAAACACGCTATTCCACATTTCTAATAGCGAAAAACAATACGGTACGATAAACAAGTATGGCCGATACACTCAAGGTTCAAAAGGCCTTGGCTTCTTATCTGTTTTTAAATTTGGAACGAATGTTTTATGGCGTACCAATAAATCAGAGGGCCTACAGTTTTCGGTTGATTTTAATGGGCTTGTGGCCTGCGATGATATCTCAAATTACCCCATCGAATTGTTTCAAGATGCCTCAATCGCAAAAGGCACTGAAATTCGTATTGATTTGTCAGAATATAGTTTGCAATCACTGATAAGTTATTTGTCTAATCCGATTAATAGCTCGAAAATTGTTAATGCCTTTGACGATGACCAGTTTATGGTTGTGTTGGCTGTTGATGCTAAAACTCTGACAAGCCAAGAGTTACCTTCCTTGTACATTTTTCTTGAAGATCGACAACTGTACCATGTAAGATACGATTCTTCCTATGGAAAAATCCAACTGTTAATCAATGGTTGTTTGGCTGTTGAGCAAGACCTTGCCATCAATGACCCTCGTTACAAAGTTGATCTCGAACTCGTTATTTTTCATTTGCGACCATATGACAAAGAAAAGATACACCCATTCTTCAGAAACCCAAAAGGCGAACTGACTCCACTCGTCTTTGTTAACTCAAACCTTTTCAACAACTATTCGTTATTTGATCCCAATATTATGCGCCAAGTCAAAAGTTCTTCGGTATTAGGACAAATGATTGGGTATGTACGTATCACCAGTAGCGATAAGTCAATGAACTTTAATTCGGATCGAACTCAGTTTCTTCAAAACCAATTAACGGATAATGTTACACAGTTCTTAGTTGACCTAAACAAGCTAATTCAGGAGACAGGTTCTGACTACAAAGCGTGTTTGCCCGATCTAGACATACTCATAAAAACAAAATTACCGTATAATGTGAGTGAAGAAGGTATTCATGATAACATAAAACCTGAGTTCCGTTTCAAAGATCAAATAAGCATAGAGAATCGTGGTAATTATATTGAATATGCCATTTTCGGAAAAAAGATTCCAGCAGTAATTGAGGAACGAAAGCCATCTTCTGCAAAAACAGTTCCAGCTCATATTGTTCTTGCAGATGTTGAACGGGATATAGCTATCCCTTCTAAACAAATAGACTTATGCTCTTATATTGCTTATGTACTCACTAGTAAAAGTGAAAAAGTGAGTTCTGCAGAAGTAACCATCTATATTGATGGTAATCTATCAACCAATAAAATCCTCAATAGTGTTGCGGAAGAAACGGAAATCGTTATTCGTTTTTCCTACAATGATACACTTACAGGAGATGTTATTGAAGAGATTACACTGAATTTTTTTCAACCGGAAGCGGAAGTAACGGCAGAAACCACTGTCGGAAAACTGCTTACGATCCACGCGATGTCCTCTTATAGGGTGAGTTTCAATATATCTATACAGCGCTTGATTCTTCAGCTTAACAAATTGGATACTATCGAATACTTAGAAATGGTCGCTTGTTCGTTGCGCGCTCTTTTCGACATTGCCGTCAATGAT
>DBDH01000007.1 GCA_002293455.1 Treponema sp. UBA937 | reverse complement strand
ACATAAGGGATTTCCTCGTACTCCTCTTCCTCATCTTCTTCGGAATCATCATCATTTTCGCCGTATTGAGGAGTAGGTTCGGAGGTATAACTGTCGTTATCTCCTCTGTGTTGCAATGCTGCAAGGGATTCTTCTAACGTCGCTTTTATTTTTGGTTTGGGTGGAGTTATACACAATACGTTTTCAATGGTTTTTACTCGATCAGATAACCTCACAATGTCTTCTAAAACAACAGTTCTAATATATTCATCTAATTCTGATAATAAGCGCGGTTTAGGCGGTGCAAATTTTTCAAAATCTATTTTTCCGAATATATCAAGTGTTTCATCTTCAAACCACATGGGGTTAATTTGAAGCTCTTTCATAAGGGCTGCAGCAAGCTTTCCGGGGTTTTTGTTCTTCCCTTTCAATAAATCGTTTATATAGCCATTTGCAAGACCTAACCGTTCTTCAAGCTGCTTGTTGTTTTTTATAGAACAAGCAACCTTTATGCGTTCAATGCGATCTTCCCAAGAAATCATAGTATTATCCTAATATTCATGTAAATTTATTCGGATTATCCTTGACAAAACATTAGGAATATCCGAATATATAAGCAACGGCGACAGTTTGTCTCCGTGTAAAAATACGATGTAAGACATGGCGACAAACTGTCGCCATGCAAATTATCGCACAAAAACGGCAAACTGTCGAGTTTGTACGATATAAGGCAAGGCTTTTAGGTAAGCCGAGCATGATCTTTGACAGCGGGAAGCAGGGGTAAGGGTGCTGATGAGCATACCGCCTCTGTGTTTGACCCTGAGCGCGGGATGGCATTGTCTGACAATGCCTTGGTAAGTCCCGGCGTCCAACATCTTTTTACCGCTCAAGCCGGGGACAGCCCCGGATACGGAACCGTCGGGTGGTACCCGATCAATATCAGGGTTTATAAAGCGGGTTCGACTCCCGCCGGTTCCAGTACCCTTATGGGGAAAGGAGGAGATATATGGCTATAGAAAAAAAAGAAGGGTTTCAGGGAAATTCCGATTTGCTGAAAGCGGTAACGCTGCTTGAGGAAAATGGATTTTATGTAGTTTTCGCAGACTCTGGGTTTCTTAAACATAGTGGCGAGGATACAATTCCCGGCACCATATCTATTAAGGCATATCCCAAACGAACGATAAGAGTTGAATATCGTCCTGATACATCACCTGTTTGAAAGACAGCCTGTAAGAAAAGTCATAAAAAAATTGTGAGCAGGTTATTGGTAAAATATCACAGTCTTTTATAAGTGTGTTTTTCGCTTTTAAGACTTGGCAAACATGTTGTAAATCCTTGCCAGACATGCCGTAACCTGTTCCATAACATATAATAACGTTGCTTGCTGGTACTTCGTCCATAACATTTAAGATGTCTTTGTGTGTTAACAATAAATTTACATTTTGATCATGATAGGCGAATCCCAGAAAAACAATTCTATTTGCATGTTCCACGAGATATTGAATACGATCACATGATTCTTTTTCGCTATCTAAATCTACGCTCTCGGTAAAGGTCTTTATCGTTTGAGCCAGTGTTATAAGGTCTGCCGATGTCGGTATTTTCCCAAAGGTAAGCCTGTTTTCATTGTCCCAGAGATTTCCGACAATTCCATACGGATGATTGATATGAAGTTGTTGAACAATTTCTTTTGCTTTTTCAGAATCAATATTGTAATAGATCATCAGTGCATTATACATAAAATATTCAAAGCAACGATCATAATTAAAGATGATGAAAGAAATGTTATGAAGCCTCTCCGCCAGATCATCGATATGACAGCCTTCGGTAATCTTTTTGAAAAGTGATGGATACCATGAGTCGTTTAATTTTGAATTAAGTCTGTTAACGACATCGTCGCTGAAGCTGTCATACATCGCGCAACGATATTCAGCCTGACGAATTGAATGAACTATTGCCAATTTTCCGCAAAGTTCAATTTCTTGATTTCCTCTTTGTGCCTCGATGTAGTTGTCAATTGAAATTGAAAAAGGCATTGCCATAGAAATATTTCTGGTAGCATTCCATACGTTTTGTGCTTTATTTGTATCTCTTCGTATATATTCTTGTATTGCTGAATACATCAAGCCATTACCTTCGACTAGACGATCAAATTTAATAGAAAAATTTAAAAGTTTGGCGATTTCATTTTTGAGTTCATCGCCAGAAGGCATTCCGATCTCTACGTTAGCACCGGCTCCAATTACAAAAACAGTTCTCATGGTTTCCCGCTCTCCTTTTGTTGGCTATGGTTTTTTGTGGTGATTAAATTATACCACGGAAGGAGAGCTTTTTATAACCGAGTCTTTGCTTGGAAAGGAGGTTTTATGCGGCTCCCTGATCCGTGCGGCAGCCAAGGAAAAAGAGCCTGTTATTGATTATTGCAGAACAAAAAAACCGCTCCGTATGGAGCGGCATATCAAACAGGGGATACGCGGTCACGCTGTGGAAAGCTCCGCGTACACCCAAAGGATAGGTTAAGTATGATACAGATTCAGAAAATCCGCAAGAAGGCGGTGCGCTTATGAATCGCAGAGTACACGGCTTACGGCGGAAGTTACGGCAGTTTGAACAAAGCATAAACTTTGCGTCAAAAG
>DBDH01000063.1 GCA_002293455.1 Treponema sp. UBA937 | reverse complement strand
AATATGTTACTTATGCAAAAAAAGAGATTATTTCGACCCTGTCAGAAATAATCTCGATTTAATCAGTGTTACCCTAGATGTATAGTATGGTTTGCAAGAAGAGCGGTTTTCGCTCCTTTGAAAAAGTGTTTGTGAAGTGGTACAGTGAGTTGTTATGTTTGCTAAACAACAGGATGCCGCATGAATCGGTTTAATGTGAAAACCTTATACATATATAAATTTATCAGCAACTGTCTGCCGATTTATGCTTTTTATACGATCTTGTTCATCGAACGGGGGCAATCGGTCACAGAGGTCGCTTTATTGATCGCGCTTTGGTCTGTGTTCGCCATTCTTTTTGAAATACCGTCGGGGATTTTGGCGGACAGGTGGAACCGGAGAAACATGCTGGTTTGGGCATCGGTTTTGCAAGGTTTCTGTTTCGTTATCTGGTTTTTTTCCTATTCGTTTATCATGTTTGCCGCGGGTTTTGTGTTTTGGGCTCTTGCGGGGGCTTTTACATCCGGCACAGAGGAAGGATTGATTTTTGATAACTTAAAAAGCGACAACCGCGAAGAAGATTTTGCCAAAGTGTACGGCAAAGCCCGGTTTTTTGAACATGCGGGCAGCATCACGGGGATTGCGTCGGCGGGAATCATTGCGGGTTTTATCAATATTGAAGTGATTTCTCTTATTTCGGCGGCGGTATGCTTTATCAATGTGATATTTGCGATGCAGCTGAGAGAAAAAAACTTTTATTCAGAGCGTTTATCCGGAAAACATACCGAAAAAGCCGTAAGTTTTATAGAAACATTCAAAGAAAGCGCATTTTTTATTAAAGGAAACGGCGTTGTATCAGCTTTTATCTTATTTCTCGCGTTTTTTGCGAGTCTGGGAGCCTATCTTGATGAATTTGATGCGCTTATCATCAACGATTTTCAATTAAGCAGCGTATGGGTCAGCGTCATTTTAACAATTAGGTTTATTTTTGTTGCCTTGGGCGATATTCTGGCTCCTATCGTGCAAAAAAAGATTCGTTCTGTAAGGACGCTGTTCCTTTTTTTCACACTGTCCTGCGTCTGCCTCATCGTTTTTTCCATGATATGGAACCGGTACGTTCTTTTGATTTTCGGTTTTTCCGTCATGATTATGGCTATAACGGAAATTTTGTTTGTAGACGCGTTGCAGAATGAAATACAGGAAGAAGGCCGCTCTACGGTGTTATCATTTTATGGCGCGGCGCAGAATATTGTAATGATTTGCTTCAGTTTGATTTACGCTTTGCTTGTAAAGATTGTTACCTTGAGCCAGGTGTACATGCTTATATCGGTTTATGGAATCATCGGCGGAGCTTGCTTTTTCCTAATGTTCAAAACAAAGAGCAGGGAAAAATGAGTATGGACATTACTCCCTGCTTTTTGCTGTTTGGTTCAGTATCCCGTAGGGGGAATGATAAATGAATCCCGATAACCTTTGGTTTTAAAGCGCTGCAATAACGCCGACCCTTCCCCGATATTTACCGGACCCACAAGAACCCGGTACAGAGAACCGGAACTATTCTTTGCGGACTGCACTTTAAGCGGGTAAGAAGGTCCTATATCCGATATAATCTGTTCAACGGAATTGGTCTCGCTGAATGCTCCGAGCTGTACATAATAACCGTTTTCCAGACTGAATATCTCCGGAACAGAAAATCTTGGACCCTCGGAAGGGGCGGCGGAAGGGCCGTGAGAAATAACCGCGTTGCCGGAAGGACTTGTTTCCGGCAAAGGACTAATTTCCGAATCGCTTGGCAGCGAATCGTAAGGACTTGATTCGGGAGGCCTTTCACTTGTCGGAACAAAGACAAGTTCTGTCTCCGTTTCCGGATTTTCAACTTCAACAATAGCCGCGGCGGGCGGTTCCGGCTCGATAGCCGCGGTTTCCGGATCAGGAACAGTATCCGGATCCGGGGGAAGGAATGCTTCCGGAGCATCATCTTCCGAGATTCCCGGTTCCACTACCGCGATACTCGTCTCCGGCACTTCGTATGTTTCTTCGGGAGAAAACGGCGCCGGCTGAACAGGCGGAATCTCGGAAGAAATTACGGTTACCGACGGATCGCCGCTGCCGATCAGCATTGGGGGATTGCTGGTTTCCGGAAAATCTTCCGCTGTTGGTATATGAGGTTCCATTACGGCAATAGTGCTTTGGGGATTTTCATATACTTCTTCCGAAGGAGGGGGAGAAACCACAGCAGCGGATGAGGTTTTTCCGGAGTCTTCGGCAGAAACGGGCGTTTGAGACGGAATGAGGGTAACGGACGGATCATCTTCCCCGGTGAGTACCGGAGGGTCACTGGTTTCGGGAAGCTCGGCAAGAGCTTCCTTCGGCGTATCGATTATTATCGGGGAAAGCGGCAACGGATCGGACGGAACATCAGCGGCAGCGGGATCATCATCAGTTTCCGGTTCCGGAACAATAACGATAGCGTCATCAGGGTATTCATTAGGAGCATTGTTGATTTCCCGCGTTTCATCAATTTCCTGCGGATAAACCCATGTAGGCTGGGGCGGCAGCTCGGCAACGACAGAATCATCATCGATAACTGCCATTGATGGAGGATAGGTTTCGGGAACATCAACAACGCCGGCAGGAGGATTTTCCGCGGCGGCATTGCCGGTTTCTTCCGGTATTTGTGTATGTACTTCTTCCGGATAAACAAATGCCGGTTGATCTGGCAGAGTTGCCGCACTTTCAGGGCTAGGAATGGTTCCGGTACGCTGCGTTACGGCAGCCAAAGAATCATGATCGGGATCTCCGCTGCGGGATACTCTGTCTTCCCTTAATCCGGGGACAAACCCGATATCATTCGGCGTGGATATACGAATCCGGCCTATGGCGGTGTTGGTTAAACCGATAGCATTGGCGGCATCCCTCGAAACCATAGCGAGCATTCCTGGAGATTCCAGACCTGACGCAACAATAACACGGACAGTTTTCCTTGTTTCCATGTTCGTAAGATCTACAACGGTATTCCGGGGAAAAGCATTGGTAGCAACATAATACCCTTCATCCGGTAAAAGCCCCGATGAGGAAACGGTTCCCGTTCCTTCCCATCCCGCAGCTCCCGCCAATGAGGAAACCAATAATATGATTAAGAAGAACAGTCCAAATCGCTTCATGTTACACTCCAAAGAACAAATCTCTTTATTTTACATACGGAATCATAGCTTCCGCAGCTTGTTTCGCATATTCCAGCTCATTCCGGACATTTTTTTTGGTTCCATCAACCTGTATCTCAAAAAGGATTTTATTCGGGTACAATTGAACAACCCTTAATGAAATTGACGATGGAATTGATGTTCTCTCATACGTTCCCATATAGTTAAGAACCGCCAAAATATAATAAGCGGAACCGCCGTCCCGGACTTCATCAATATTAAGAAGCTGTTCACTGGGATAAGGGTTTGCTTGTTCAGCTCTCAGCCTTACCATAGGAGCATTGCTGACTATGTGACCATGTTCAAAAAAAACATCCATGAGACCGCTTTCCCAAATAAGGGAACCTTCTATTGCCGGCGCTTCTTCGGGGATGCCTGTTTCTACAATTATGATAGAAACCGTTTCAGAGAACAACAATCCTCCTCCAAATACCGCAAAAATCAGCAGCAGCCAACATGTCTTATTCCATCCCATGGAACCCTCCTTTCTCTTTATCGGTAAAAACACAGTGCTTCATAAGACAAGATTGATAATTTGAGGAAATTGTAAAACTTCAGCTTTTGCAATTTCAACTTCTTAAAAAAGCGTATTTCACCGAACTTTAGTTCGCGCCTTCAGACACGAAATCGCAAGGCGTATACGCCAAGCTTCAGCAAAACTGACCGAGTTTTGCAAGAAGCTCATTTATCTGAACACAAAAACGCTTGTGATATTAAGGAAATAATCCGAAAGATATAAAATAAAAAGAATATTTTGCATCAAAGAAAGGGAAATCTATATGAATATACGCGCGGTTTATCTTTCCGTATTATTGCTTCCGGTGATACTATCCTGTACTTCGACAGCCGTTCGGGAAGAGGTTGATCAATCTACGGTTACAGTTGTGGATTTTGCAATTTCTGTCAGCGACGGTGAAAATATGCCCGTCTCCTCATTTGGAGAAATCTGGGCTTATTTATTGAACGATAGAGAAGAAACATTCCAATCATCTTTTCCTGTTTCGGACCTTGGTTACTTTGGGGCGGAAGTTGATACTTACGGAAACCTTATCAATGTTCCCGATCCACGGAAGATTAATGATTTTGACGGCAGAGTTCATATGATTGTTACCTGTAATAGTTATTCTTTGACGCATTTTGTACTGGAACCGGGAAGTGAAGTCAGACGGCAGCTTATCGCGAACCTTCTTGCCGCCGCGGATCCTTACGACGGACTGCAAATTGATTTTGAACTGGTGCCCGGAAGGGACGGAGAAAATTTCAGATCATTCCTGCAGGAACTCCGAAACGGATTAAAAAATAAGATGTTTACGATAGCCCTTCCCGCGAGGACAAGAACCATAGAAAATAATGTGTATGATTATGCAAAGATTGCTCCGATTGTCGATAGGATTCTTGTGATGGCTTACGATGAACATTGGTCAACCAGCGAGCCTGGTCCCATCGCTTCCATGGAATGGTGCAACTCTGTAGCAAGATATGCACAAAGTGTCATCGAGCCTGAAAAACTTATTATGGGGATTCCTTTTTACGGACGGACCTGGGGCGATTACGCGACAAACCGGGCTTTCCTCAATTCCGGTATCGAGCGGATTAAACGGGAAAACGGCATTACCGAAGTAGAAAGACTGGACGGCGTTCCTTATTTTTCATTCCAGGTGCCTGTAACAATAACAACCTATTACGAAGATGATATATCGCTTTCCACCCGGATGGAAATGTATAAATCTATGGGAATAAAATCTATCGGCTTTTGGTGCCTGGGACAAGAATCGCCCACATTCTGGAATTACCTGAAATTGGCCGGCGGCAGCTGAGACAGTTCATGGCCGCTCCGCTTACTTCTTTCCAATCCCAATGTAATAGGTTTCAAAAGATTCGGAGCGGCAGGCTTCGGGTTTGAAACTTTTCGCGGTATGAAATAGTTCTTTCATGTGTTTCAGAATTGACGCGGTATCGCCTCCTTGGAAAACCTTAAGCGCCATGCTGCCGCCTTTTGCCAAACCGAGTTCCGCATACAGAAGAACTTCTTCTGCCAAAGAAAGAGAACGCAGCGTGTCCACCGAACGGTTTCCGGTTGTCGCGGGCGCCGCGTCGCTGATAACAAGATTGTACGGCCCTTTTTCCAAAAGTTTGTCCCGAATATCCGGCAGCGTTATATCTCCCTGAACAAAGAAAAAATTATCATTGTCAAAAAGTCCTTTGTCATATTGCCGTGAAAGCGGAGATAAATCCGCTGATGTCAGGAATGTGTTTTTCATACCGGAAAATTTTCTCAGCACATACAGGCTCCAGCTTCCCGGAGCGGCTCCCAAATCCAAAACAGAAAAAGTTTTGTTGCACGCTCTATCAATGAGCGTAAACTTTTCATCAATTTCTTTGAGCTTGTATACCGACCGGGCAGGGTATCCTTCCTTTTGCGCTTTCAACGACCAGTGATCCAACTTTTCATAATTATTTGCCATAGACCTTTTGTATCCCTCCATTATTAAAAGCAATTATTCTGTAAATTGCAATATAGAATTCGTAATGCCTCACACTTGTTTCCCAGCGGCCTTGTCTCCTGGCGGCCTTGCCGCCTTAAAAAAAACAGGCTATGATTAGCCTGAAATGACTGATTTTGTTCACCTTCACGTTCACAGCGATTTTTCCCTCCTTGACGGCGCCGCCGATGTCAAAGGGCTGGCTGAAAAAGCCGCTTCTATGGGTATGAAGCATATCGCGATTACCGATCACGGTAATATGTTCGGCGTTTTGGAGTTTCAAAAAGCCTGTTTGGCTAAAGGGATTCATCCTGTTATCGGGAGTGAGTTTTACATGGCGCGCGGTTCACGTTTTGAGAAAAGCGGCTCCGAAAACGGCAATAAATATTTTCACCTGGTATTGCTTGCTATGAATGAAGAAGGTTACCGTAACATGGTAAAACTATCTTCGCTTTCTTATACGGAAGGTTTCTATTACAAGCCAAGGATTGATGAAGAACTTCTTGTAAAATATCACAAGGGACTGATCTGTCTGTCAGCTTGTTTAGCCGGAGAAATCCCGAATCTTATTATGGAAAATAAAACCGCCGAAGCGGAAAAACGGGCGCGGTGGTTTCGGGATTTGTTCGGGGATGAAAACTACTATCTTGAAATGCAGGATCACGGCATTCCGGCGCAGAAAAAGGTTAACACCGCGTTAGCGGAAATTGCCCGGCAGACCGGGATTCCTCTTGTTGCTACAAACGACAGTCATTACATCGATCAAAAAGATTCTGTCGCTCAGGACATACTGCTCTGTATTTCTACCGGGAAAAAACGGAACGAAGAAAAACGGATGCGCTTTGAAACCGATCAATTTTATCTAAAGTCCGGCGATGAAATGGCGGCGCTTTTTCCCGAATATCCGGAAGCGGTTTCCAATACCATCCGTATCGCGGAACGCTGTCAGGCCGTAATTCCCGAACCGGGACCGCTCCTGCCTGATTTCGAGATTCCGCCGGACTTTCCTTCCGGTGAGGAATACGCGCTTCCCGCGGAATATGAAACCGACAATTTCCGGAAAATGAGCGAATCCGAAAAAAAGAAGGTTCTCAGGGAAGGGGCGTATTTGCGTCATCTTACATATAAAGGATTGGAGTTCCGCTATCCCGGCTTCGGACAAGAAATAAAAGACAGGGCCGATTATGAGCTGAATACCATTATCGGCATGACATTTACCGGCTATTTTCTCATTGTTGCCGATTTTATCAACTGGGCAAAGGAGCACGGTATTTCCGTGGGACCGGGACGCGGTTCGGGAGCAGGCTCCATTGCGGCGTATGCTTTAAAAATTACCGATATTGAACCGCTGAAATACAATCTTCTGTTTGAACGGTTTCTTAATCCGGAACGGATTTCCATGCCCGACTTTGATATTGATTTCTGCTTCGAGCGGCGCGGAGAAGTAATCGATTATGTTACAGAGAAATATGGCACGAACCGCGTCGGGCAGATCATCACCTTTGGGACGCTTAAAGCAAAGGCAGTAATCAAAGACGTAGCGCGTGCCTTGGATATAGGTCTTGAAGACGCGAACATGATTGCAAAGCTCATCCCTGAAGATCCTAAGATGACGCTGGCAAAAGCCTTTGAACAGGAACCGCGTCTCAGGGAACTGGAAGAGAATCCCAAGTATCAAGAGTTATTTGCTATTGCCCGCAGGCTGGAAAATAAAAACCGCCATTCAAGCCTTCACGCCGCGGGAATCGTTATCGGTAAAACGGAATTGTCCGATTACGTGCCGCTCTTCCGCGATCCGAAAACCGGAATTGTAGCGACGCAGTTTACGAAAGATCTTATTGAAGACTGCGGCCTTGTAAAGATGGACTTTTTGGGACTCAAGACGCTCACCCTTATTCAGAATACGGAAAAATTGATCCGAAGGCGGGGCGGCGCTTTTGCGGATTTTGACGCAAGCCGCATTCCCGAAGGCGATCCTGCGGCATATAAAATGCTTGGCGAAGGATCGAGCACCTGCGTATTCCAGTTTGAATCTCAGGGAATGCAGAACATTCTCAAGCAGGCAAAACCCGCCAAGCTGGAAGACCTTATCGCTTTGAACGCGCTGTATCGTCCGGGTCCGATGGCGTATATTCCCCAGTTTGTTGAATCAAAAGCGGGACGTCAGTCTATCGTGTATCCTGATCCCTGTCTGAAACAGATTCTCGAAGAAACGTACGGCGTTATTGTCTACCAGGAGCAGGTTATGCAGGTAGCACAGATCATTGGCGGCTATAGCTTGGGACAAGCTGACCTGCTCCGGCGCGCCATGGGAAAAAAGAAAGAAGAAGTCATGGTACAGGAAAAGGCCCGCTTTATCGAAGGCGCAAAGAATAATAATTTTGCGGAAGCCGACGCGGACCGTATCTTTGAGATTCTCATTCCCTTTGCGGGCTACGGGTTTAACAAAAGCCATGCCGCGGCGTATTCCCTTGTCGCGTATCACACTGCTTACCTTAAAGCGAATTTTCCCGCCGAATTCATGGCGGCAAACTTAACCAACGAAATTACAAGTACCGATAAACTTCCTGACTACATCGATGAAGCGCGCAAGATGGGAATTTCTATTGATCCGCCCGATGTAAATCGTTCCGATGCCTATTTCACCGTAGTTGACGGCCGGATCATTTACGGCTTTTTGGGAATCAAAGGATTAGGGGAAGCTTCCGCCGAAGAAATTGTCAAAGGCAGAAAGGACGCTCCCTATGCAAGTTTTATGGATTTCCTTGACCGCGTAGATATAAAAACCGTCGGCAAAAAAGTGATAGAGCTGCTTATCAAAACCGGAGCTTTCGATAACTTTGGGATAAGCCGCGCGAAGCTCTTGGGCAATTTTGAGCATGTTGTTGATTACGCTCAAAGCAAAAAAGATGATAAACGTTTCGGTCAGGCAAGCCTCTTTGAAGAATCCGGCGAAAAGGAATATCCTGATTTTATCTTTGAAGACTTCCCCGACTGGAACAAAACCGAACAGCTTCAAATCGAAAAAGATTTAATCGGTTTTTATTTTTCGGGTCATCCTATGGATGATTACAAAAAAATCTGGGAAAGATCATCGACGCTGGATTTATCTCATCCGGAGCGGTCTACGCCGGACAGGGAATACATCCTTGTGGGAATGATAAAATCCTTAAGGCCTTACCAGACAAAAGCCGGAAAATGGATGGGATTCGGGCTGCTTGCGGATTTCAACGGCGAGCTGGATATAACGTTTTTCCCCAAAACCTGGGAACAGTATCGGGAAAAATTGCACGTCGACCAGGTTGCGGCTCTCCGCGGAAAATTGGATATGTCGCGGGACAGACCCGGTTTTCTTGTAGACGCCCTTTTGGATATGGCGGACCTTTCCGAACGTTCCTGGCGGGAAATTCATATCAGGCTGAATGAGGGTACCGCGGACCGGGAAGAAAACCTCTATCCGCTCCGTGACTGCCTCGGCGATATGTCAGGTCCTTGTTCCGTGTATCTTCACGTGCCGACATCTTCGGGTGAGGGCATTGTCCGCGCGGCTTCCCAAATCAATTCCGGCGCCGATCAATCAACAATGGAAGCTATTAGTGAATGCGCCGGAGTTGCCGAAGTTTGGCGCGAATAATGTTGCCGATTGTCATATAGATCAGTATACTATCTATAGATGAGTTTGTTTTAAATTTCAAATTTGAAACGGCTCTGAAATAGGAGTTTGTATGAGATTGTTAATGCATGTCATTTCCGGTTTTATAAATCTGTATATGATGGCAATAATTATCCGTGTCTTTTTAACCTGGATTCAGGGGCCGTATATGCAAGGAAAAGCGTATCAGGTCCTTGGACAAATATGCGATCCTTATTTGAATTGGTTCCGGCGTTTCCATGTCTTCCAGACATCCACGATGGATTTTTCTCCGATTATCGCGATGGCGGCTCTTTCTGTCGCGGGCAACATTTTCTCTACTATGGCGATGTACGGACGGATTACCGTTGGATATATTCTTGCTATTTTGTTGTCTGCCGTCTGGTCCTTTTTTTCTTTTTTCTTTGGATTTTTTATCATTGTATTGATCCTGCAGCTTATCGCGTTTTCCACAAACCGCGATGTGTATAACGGATTCTGGCGGATTGTTGATCTTATAGCGCAGCCGGTTTTGTCCCGGATAAACGCGAAAATATTTAAATACAGCACAACTGATTCGCAAAAATGTATTATCTCCTGCGGTTTGTTTTTGTTGGGTATCAGAATTGTTCTGGGAATACTCGCTGCGATTCTTGGCGGAGTATTTAGAAGCCTTCCATTTTGATGCGGAAACCGTAACGTGTTTCTCCGGGAACTTTCCGCATCGATTGATACCATTAAAGGAGCCGGTCCCGCGGCGGTAAAGGCACTTGCCGGAGCAGGTGTGTATAACGTTGCCGCGCTCCTCAGCCGTTATCCCCGCGATTGGGAAGACCGGAGTCATCCGGTTCTCTTGAAAGATTTTGCCCGCTATCCTTCGGTTTGCACAATTGTAAAAGTTCTGGCGCATTACTGGTTCGGCGCCGGACAGATGAGAACGCTGAAAGTCTACGTGGAAGATGAAAGTGCGAGGGCAGTGCTTGTTTGTTTTAACCGGCCTTTTTTGGAAAAGCAGCTTCGCGTTGGAAATTACTATCGGCTTTGGGGAAAGTTCTATTATAAATACGGAGAGATTCAATCCACCGCTTTTGACATTGAAGCGCTTGGCGAAGATTACGATGAAAGCAGGATGCTTCCCGACAACACAAAGCCGGGAAATCCCGGTCAGATTTTTCCGGTGTATTCCTTGACAGCGCATATTACACAAAAGATGCTGCATAAACTTATCCGGAACGCGCTGGATCAATACGGAAAAAATCTTGAAGATGAACTTCCGCGCGATATTCGTGACAGGGAAGCTCTTATGAGCAAAGCCGGCGCGATCCGATCGATTCACTTTCCCGCGACACTCGCCGCGTTGGAATCGGCAAAAAAAACATTGATATACGAAGAACTTTTTTACCTCGAAATAATGATCGGGAAACGCGCGCTGGAACGTAAGACATCAATCCTTCAAGCATTAGAACAGGGAACATCCGTAAAAAAAGAATCCGGCTCAATGGAATTTACACCGATGCAAAAGCGGCTTATCGAGCGGCTTCCCTTTCAGCTCACTTCCGGACAGTTATCCGCTATAGAAGAAATCAATTTCGATATGGATGCTTCCTACCCTATGGCGCGTCTTCTCCAGGGAGATGTCGGTTCCGGAAAAACCCTTGTGTCTTTTTTCGCGGCGCTCAAGGCGGTGGATGCCGGAATGCAGGCCGCGATTATGGCGCCTACGGAATTGCTTGCAAGGCAGCACGCGGAAAGCGCGGCCCGGCTTTTGGAGCCGCTTGGGATCAGGCCGGCGTTCCTTACGGGGAACATGAAGGCCGCGGGAAGGAACAATCTTTTAAAGGCTTTATCCAGGGGTGAAATTGATATTGTAGTCGGAACCCATGCGCTTTTTTCCAAGGATGTTGCGTATAAAAACTTGGGGCTTGTTGTCGTTGATGAACAGCACCGCTTCGGCGTTATGCAGCGTTCGGCTATCATGGCAAAGGGTGATCATCCTCATCTTTTGATGATGAGCGCGACACCCATTCCGCGGACTTTAGCGCTGACGGTGTTCGGCGATATGGACGTATCTATAATCCGCGACCTTCCTCCGGGAAGAAAAACCATCAAGACGCATCTTGCCAGGCAGAGCAGTGAACAGCGCGTATACGATTTTGTCCGGAAAGAACTTGCCTCAGGGCATCAGGCATATTTTGTGTATCCTTTAATTGAAGGGGATGAAAGCAAGGACCTTAAAGCCGCCGAATCCATGGCGGAACGCTTGGGGAAAGAAGTGTTTCCCGAATATTCTACAGCCTTAATTCATTCCAAGTTAGATGATGAAGAGAAGCGTACGACAATGGAAGCCTTCCGCCAAGGAAGCGTAAAAATTCTTGCCGCTACAAGTGTAGTCGAAGTCGGGGTTGATGTTCCTAACGCCACTTGTATGATTATCGAACATGCCGAACGGTTCGGCCTTTCGGCCCTGCATCAGCTTCGGGGCCGGGTTGGACGGGGTATCGATCAATCGTACTGTTTCCTTGTGTATTCCGATGAGCTTACCGAGGACGGCAAAAAGCGGCTTATGATCATGCTGGAAAATTCTGATGGGTTCATCATTGCCGAAGAAGACCTGAAACTCCGCGGCCCCGGCCAGATTGCCGGCATCGAACAGTCAGGCTATCTCAACTTGGGCATCGCCGATCCCATTCGTGACGCCGATACATTGGTCCGCGCCCGCTCCGACGCTTTCGGTATCCTGGAAACTGATCCCGGTTTTCTTGAACCAGAACACCGCATGATCGATGAAGTTTTACGAAGAGCCCCGCCCTTTTCCACCGTGACCTTGTAATGTACGATTCCCTGTTTTATTATTAATTTTATCTATGACAAATAAACCTTGGCAAGAAAAAGAAGAGTTTGGGTTTTCTTTTCCGTTTCGTTGTTGGGAATCGGAGCTGAAGGATTTTATCTATCCGTCTCATTGGCACGAGTACTACGAAATCTTTCTGGTTCTTCAGGGAAAAGTAAACATCGTTATAGACGGAGATGCCAGGGATGTTCAGGAAGGTGACATCGTTTTGCTCGATCCAGGCCGGGTACACGGTTTTCCTTCTTCGGAGGCTCAAACCTGTCTCCGTATTTTCCATTTCGCGCAGAGTTTTTTCGCAAAAGAAGACCATCTTCTTGCGCTGGGTGACTACAGAGCCGTATTCATACAGAAACCGATTCTTCACGCTTTTTCACACCCCGAAGAAGGCAATTCCGACGAGTTGTTATACACACATATCGCCTCTATTCTTGATCTTCTGTTTAATGAATATAAGAAGAAAAAATTAGGCTGGCAGATTGCTATCAAGGGTGAACTATACCGTATGTTTTTGTTTTATGTACGGAATATCATTATGGAAGATACCGATAAATTTCCGGCAGGTCAGCTTCCTGTTACTACCGAAGAACGCATTGAACGTGTTTTTCTGTTTGTCAATGAGCATTTCCAAAATACCGATCTTGACCTGAACCATGCGGCGGCGGAGGCCGCGTTAAGCCGGTTTCATTTTACGCGTTTTTTTAAACAGAGAACAGGGCAATGTTTTTATGCTTTTCTTTCTTCGGTGCGTTTGAGTCATGCCAAGGAAATGCTGCTTAAAACTGATTTGCAGGTTATTGATGTAGCCCGTAATTGCGGATTTTCGAGTCTCTCAACTTTTTTTCGGGTATTCAAAGCGGGAACAGGGTTTTCGCCTTCTCAATTTCGGAAAACAAAAAGCAAAGAATGAGATAAACTAAGCAATAATTGAGAACATGTGTCTAAAAAGGTGTGTTACGTTGAAGATGCGATTCTGATGTCGCAATATGTAATTCATTTTGGAGGAAATTATGAAAAAAATAATGATTAGTTGTTTAATCATTCTTTGCATGGTTGGCGTTGTTTTTGCTGGCAGCGGAAGAGATTCTGGGGCGGCCGGCAGCAGCGGAGCAACAAAAACTATCGAGTTTTGGCACATTCAGATTACCGAACCGGGACCCACGATGGTTGCCAATGCGGTTAAGCGTTTTGAAGCCGCTAATCCCGATTACAAGGTAAATGTCGTTATTATCGCAAACGATTCATATAAGCAGAGAATCGCTACTGCTATCGCATCGGGGCAGCTTCCCGACGTGTTCTTATCATGGACCGGCGGAACTACCAACGAATATATTAAGGCAGGACTTCTTACCGATCTTACCCCTTATTTCAACAGAGACAATTACAAGGCAAAATTCCTTGACGGAGCTATCGCTCAGGCGACAACCAACGGCAGGATTTACGGTTTCCCTGTGGAAAATGCCGCTATCGAAGGAATCTGGTACAACAAAGATCTTTTTGCGAGATACAATATTGCGATTCCTAAAACCATCGCCGAACTTGAAGCCGCTTGTGATACATTCAAAGCAAACGGCATTACTCCGTTCTCCCTGGCAAATATGACCAGGTGGACAGGAATGATGTACTATCAGATTTTGCCCGCGCGCCATGCGGGACTCGATCCCTTCTTAAAAGCGATGGACGGCACCGGCTCTTTTGAAGACCCCGCTTTCTTATGGGCGGCTGAAAAAGTTCAAAGCTGGGTAAGAAAAGGTTATTTCAACGAAGGATTTAACGGACTCGATGAAGATTCCGGACAGTCCCGTATGCTGCTGTATACCGACAGGGCAGCCATGCAGATACAGGGAAGCTGGTTTGCTTCCACGGTAGCCGGTGAAAATCCCGATTTTTACAAAAAAGTCGGCTTTATGAACTTCCCGGCGGATGAAACCGGAAACGGCAACCCCGGAATCGTTACCGGTACGCTTGGTGATAATTTCTATCATATCGCCGCAAGTTCCCCGAATCAGGAAAAAGCGTTTGAGATGCTGACCTATCTTCTTGACGATCAGTCTATTGCGGACAGAATCGCCGCCGGACGTATTCCTCCTGTTAAGGGCGTAACCGTTACCGATCCTGTTGTCGGCGAAGTCCTTGCCGCGATTCAGAACGCGCCCGCGGTTCAGCTTTGGTACGATCAGGCATTGAGTCCTGAAGTGTCGGAAGTAATGTTGGTCGCTTCCCAGGAATTATTCGGTTTGACCATTACTCCCCAGCAGTTTGCGAAGCGCTGGGCTGACGCTCAGAAAGCGGCGTTAGGGAATTAAGTATTATGATGATCTCAAACCCCGTGCTGGCGGGTTTCCATGCAGATCCTTCACTGCTTCGTGTGGGTGACACCTATTATATTGCTAATTCAACATTTGAATGGTACCCGGGGGTTGAGATTTACCAGTCAAAAGACCTTGCCGATTGGGAGCATGTTATCTCACCGCTTTCTGAAAGGCGCCTTCTCGATATGACAGGATGTTCCTCATCCTGCGGTGTCTGGGCGCCTTGTTTAAGCTGGGCGGACGGCGTCTTTTACCTGATTTATACCAACGTCCAAAGTTGGAACGCGGGTCCTTGGAAAGATACGCCGAACTTCCTTACTACGGCAAGGTCGATTGAGGGCCCCTGGTCGGATCCGGTCTTCCTGAACAGCTCAGGTTTCGATCCGTCATTGTTTCATGATGATGACGGCAGACACTACCTTGTCAACATGGAATGGGATTACCGTAAAACCGGCGGTTATCAGTTTACCGGTATACTGCTCCAGGAATACGATGTTTCCCAAAAGCATCTCATCGGGGAAACACGCAAAATATTTACCGGTACGGCGCTTCAGCTTGTCGAAGGGCCGCATCTCTATAAACGAAACGGCTGGTATTATCTTCTTACCGCCGAAGGCGGAACCACTTATGAACACGCCGCAACCGTAGCGCGTTCCAGAAGCATAGAAGGTCCTTACGAGGTACATCCCGCGAACCCGCTTATTACATCATACGACTGGCCTGATCATCCACTGCAAAGAGCGGGACACGCAAGCTGGTGCGACACGCCGAACGGGCGGACTTACCTGGCTTACCTTTGCGGAAGGCCCCTTCCCGGAACGCGGAATTGCCCGCTCGGCCGGGAAACCGGCATCGCGGAACTTGAGTGGCGTGATGATTGGCCGTATATCAAGTATGCAGATGGAAGCAGGAACGAACTTTACGGAGCAAGCCTCCCGAAATGGCCGCCGCTTACATTTGAGAGCCCGGTCAACGGTCCGGCTGTTGCGGGTTCCAAAGCCCGGCATTACACCTTTGAGGGAACCGTTATCGATCCTGCCTTTAAGACGCTGCGTATGCCGAAAGACCCGGAGATATATTCGCTTGCGGCGCGTCCCGGTTTTCTCAGGCTCCGAGGCGGTCAATCGCCTGTTTCACGCTATCAACAGACGCTGCTTGCAAGACGTCAGGAAGATTTTTCTTTCGACGCGGAAACGTATCTGGAATTTGAACCTGAATCTTTTCAGGAATTGGCCGGTCTTTGTTGGCGTTACGATGAGGATAATCAATATCTTTTCGCGCTCACACATGATGAGGACAAAGGCAAGGTTCTTGCAACTATCAGCATGAACGGCGGGAAGTATTTCTGTACCGACAATACTCCTGTAGGCAGCGCGAAAGGAGTATGGCTGGGCTTGAGCGTCCGGGGACGGAACGGATTTTTCCGTTATTCTCTTGATGGAAAACATTGGAATACTCTGCGCCCGATTCTAGATTCTGCAATGCTATCGGATGAATATTTCCGTGAAGGATTTACCGGTGCTTTTGTAGGTATGTTCTGTATCGATACGGCGCGTTATGCCGCCGCCGCTGATTTTGCGTACTTCGATTACAAGCCGCAATGAGTTTTCACATTAAAGAGGTCTTTGTGAAACAAGCTTCACTGAAGAAGATTGATCAGCGTTCGACCAATATAACCGCCGCGGTTTTTCTTGCGCCGACGCTCATCATTCTTCTGGTTTTTATTGTCTATCCTATTATTGATTCTTTTGTGTTGAGTACTGTTAAGTGGAACGGTATCAGCCCGAATAAAGAATTCGTTGGTTTGAATAATTGGATCACTCTCATAAAGGACAGGTTTTTCTGGGAAGCCTTCCGCAACAATTTGGTAGTGATGTTCTTTTCTCTTGCGACTCAAGGAGTTCTCGCGATTGCCCTCGCGACATTCCTCGATGCGACCGGAAAGAGCGGACGTATATTCAAGGTCTTTTGGTTTCTGCCTTACTTGATTTCCTCAGTGGCGATAGGATTTTTGTTCAAATTTGCGCTTGATCCAAACTTTGGTATTTTTGCCTCTATTATACGATTATTCGGAGGCAGCGCGAGTGTCGATCTTCTTGGAAGGCCGGAACGGGCGCTTTTTGCCGTAATGGGTGTTGTAAGCTGGCAGTACACGCCGTTTTATATGGTTCTCTATCTCGCCGCCTATGGTACGATTCCGGTGGAACTGTATGAAGCTGCCGCCATTGACGGCGCGAAACGGTCACAGTATTTCTGGAGAGTTTCTCTTCCTCTCCTTCGGCCGACAATTGTGTCAGGCGCTACAGTCAGTATTATCGGTTCTCTTAAATACTTCGATCTGGTGTATGTAATGACAAGAGGAGGACCGGGTTCCGCCACGGAACTTATGGCAACATTGATGTACAAAGAATCTTTCGTAAAACAGAACTTCGGTTATGGCGCTGCCGTCGCCGGCGGAATGTTCATTCTTATAACCATTGTAGCGTTGACAGTGGTAACAGCTCTTAACCGCGCGGAGGAACTATGAAAAATCAACAGCTAAAAGCGGCGGCGTTAAAGAAGCTGCGCCCCGGATGGATTCTCGCGTGGGTATTTGCCCTTATTTGGCTTGTTATTACGATCATGCCTTTTTATTATATGGTGATGACCAGCTTTAAATCACTCGGTGAATTTATAAGCGGCGGTCTTTTCAAAGTCCCCGAATCTTTTGCGCCAAGAAATTATGTGACCGTTTTCCGGGGAGCGTTTTTCAAATACTTTTCTAACAGTCTGATTGTTATTGTGATTAGTCTTATACTTCTACTTTTTCTCAGCGCCTGCGCCGCTTATCCGCTTGCCCGCCTGCGCTTTCGGTTTAACGGGCGTATTTTAAGCATCATCGTAGCGGCGATGTCCGTGCCTATCCATATAACATTGATTCCTATCTTTGTAATGTCTCTGAATACCGGTACTTACGACAGTCTTGCCGCGCTGATAGGTCCCAATATCGCGTTCAATCTTCCCATGTCGGTTTTTATTATGACGTCTTTCATGCGCGGCATACCCGGTTCGCTTGAGGAAGCCGCGGAAATTGACGGCTGCAATAAGTTCGCAACATTTTTCAGAATCATATTTCCGCTTTCAAAACCTGGATTAGCTACCATCGGTATTTACAACGGCGTTGTAATTTGGAACGAGTTTTCTTTTGCCATGACATTGACGCAGTCGCAGGCAAACCGCACGCTGCCTCTTGCCGTTTGGGATTATCAGGGACAATATTCAACCAATATCCCGATTGTAATGGCGGTGCTTGTTTTGACAGCTCTCCCCATGATCATTCTTTATATCTTTGGACAGGATAAACTTGTCAAAGGAATGATGGCCGGTGCGGTAAAGGGTTAAATCTTTCCCAGTTCCTCTATCTTTTTGATTTCGTCGCGGATGGCGGCGGCTTGTTCAAACTCAAGCTGTTTCGCGTGTTCGAGCATCTCCGCTTCCAAAGCCCGAATAAGTTTTTTCCGCTGGTCGGGGACAAGCACATTGTAAGATTTTTTCAGCACTTCGATGGAAGCTGCCGCCGCGTCTTTTCCTTCTTCCGCGTGACGGGTGAGAATATCGGCAATGGCTTTTTTGATGGTCGTAGGCGTGATGCCGTGTTCTTCATTGTAAGCCATTTGGATGGCCCGGCGGCGTTCGGTTTCCGCAATCGCGTCCCGCATGGCGTCGCTCATTCTGTCGGCATACATGATAACTTTTCCGGCGGCGTTTCTGGCCGCCCGCCCGATTATCTGTATCAAACTGGTAAGCGAGCGAAGGAACCCGATCTTGTCCGCATCCAGAATAGCGATGAACGAAACTTCCGGCAAATCGATTCCTTCACGCAGAAGATTAATTCCCACAAGAATATCAAACGCGCCCTGCCGGAGCTGGGTCAAAATCTCCACGCGTTCGATGGTTTCCACTTCACTGTGAATGTAACGGACTTTAAGCCCCAAGCCGGTAAGGTAATCGGTTAAATCTTCCGCCATTTTTTTCGTTAAGGTGAGGATGAGGGAACGTTCTCCCTCGGCGATTCGTTTCCGCACTTCGCCATAAATGTCTTCCATCTGTCCGTCGCTGGGCCGCACTTCGATAATAGGATCGAGCAGACCGGTAGGCCGGATTAACTGCTGAACAACGCGTGCGGATTGTTCGGCTTCCGTTTTCCCCGGAGTCGCGGAAACATAAATCGCGGTATCAAGACGGTTTGCAAATTCGTCCATCCGCAAAGGACGATTATCCAGCGCGCTCGGAAGCCGGAATCCGTAATCGACAAGATTTTCTTTCCGGGAACGGTCGCCGGCGTACATGGCGCCGATTTGCGAAAGCGTAACATGGCTTTCATCAATAAAAGTCAGATGTTCCTTCGGGAAATATTCGATCAAAGTATCCGGCGTTGAACCGGGCTTGCGGCCCGCCAAAGGAGCCGAATAGTTTTCAATTCCAGGGCAATACCCAATTTCCCGAAGCATCTCTAAATCGTACTCAACTCTGGTTTTAAGCCTTTCCGCTTCCATAAATTTTCCGGTATTTTTAAGAAACTCGTAACGTTCCGCGAGTTCATTCTGAATACTGTCGAGAGCGTCGTTTATCATATCTTGAGGCATGACAAATTGTTTTGCGGGATAAATCATCGCGCGGTCAAGTTCTTCGAGGATTTCCCCGGAAATAGGATGAAAGCGCCTGATCCTCTCAACCTTGTCCCAATCAAGATCGATGCGGTACGCGTCTTCAAGGTAAGCGGGATATATCTCGATAGTATCCCCCCGGCGGCGGAAGCGGCCCCGGTCCAGAACAGCGTCGTTTCGTTCATACTGCAATTCGACAAAGCGCCGGAGCAGGGCGTCCACATCGATAGTATCGCCCTTGGAAAACTTCACGGTCATTTTCCGGTGAATCTCCGGTGTCGCCAAGCCGTAAATGCAGGAAACGGTCGCAATGATGATAACGTCTTTCCGTTCCATCAAACTTCTTGTCGCGGAAAGCCGGAGCCGTTCGATCTCCTCATTGATCGACGCGTCTTTTTCTATATACAAATCCCTGCTTGCGACATAGGCTTCGGGCTGATAATAATCATAGTATGATACAAAATATTCGACCGCGTTGTGCGGGAAAAATCCTTTAAACTCGCGGAAGAGCTGGGCCGCCAAAGTTTTGTTATGGCTGACAATCAATGTAGGAAGCTGCACCTCTTCAATGATTTTTGCCATCGTAAAAGTTTTTCCCGACCCGGTTACTCCCTGCAGCGTCTGGTATTTGTCATGGGCTTTCACTCCGGCGGCAAGGGCTTCAATCGCCTGCGCCTGATCTCCGGCGGGGGAAAACGGGGAAACAACTTCAAAAGGTCTCATGAATCAAGTATGAAGATAAAAAGAGGATTTTTCAAGGGATTTATACTGCCGCAAAACTATACCTATACGAGATCCCACGCTGCGACTACGCCAGGCTCTTTGGGTGTTACTTCTGCGGCAGCCCGGAGGGGGCTTGAAAAAAAGCGGCAAGTATGACATAGTTCAACATGGAAGTAAGGACAATTTTCCGCAATATATCCCCGCTTGATTATCGTTATTCAATTTCTGATACAGGTTTGTTTTGGTTAAGCCGTCAGCTTTTTTCCGCATTAAAAAAGACGAATGCGTTTACGGTAAAATACCGCGCATCGATGAGCAGCACTGCTGCGATTGTGTAAATTAGGGCGCCGTCATGGGCGCCTTTTGTTTTAAGGAGAATATATGTTTAGAGAATCATTATCCTATGACGATGTTCTGCTGCAGCCCGGATATTCGGACTTGCTGCCCCGGAATTGTAATGTAGAAACCATACTTTGTGCTGATATAAAACTGAATGTGCCGGTTATTTCGGCGGCGATGGACACGGTTACCGAAGAACGCATGGCGATAGCGATAGCCCTTGAAGGCGGCAGCGGCGTTATTCATCGGAACCTTAAACCGGAAGCGCAGGCACAGCAGGTAATAAATGTAAAACGCTACCTAAACTGGATTATCGATGACCCGGTAACCGTCGGAATCGATGCTCTCGTGAAAGATGTGAAAGCCCTTATCGAACGTTACAAGGTTTCAGGGATGCCCGTACTTGATAACAACAATCGCCTTGTAGGAATTATCACAAACCGCGATCTCCGTTTTTGTACGGACGATTCGCTTCCCGTGATTGATGTGATGACGAAAAAACTGCATACAATTCAGGGCAAGCCCACCGTTGAATCCGCGCGTGAAAAGTTTGGTATGCACAAAATCGAAAAACTTCCTGTAATTGATGACGATGGAAATCTCACCGGACTTATTACCGTGAAGGATATGGAAAAACACGCAGCCTTCCCTCTCGCCGCTTTGGATAAAGACGGCAGATTAATTGTCGGCGCTGCTGTTTCTCCCCAGGACATGGAAGCGCGGATGCCGCTTCTTAAAGCCGCCAAGGTTGATTATGTCGTTCTTGACACCGCTCACGGCGATTCAAAAAATGTTATGGACGCGGTAACGGCGATTAAGCAAAAGTACGGCGTTCCGGTGATCGGCGGAAATGTTGCGTCGAAAGAAGCCGCAAAGCGTTTGATCGATGCCGGCGCCGACGCGATTAAAGTCGGAATCGGGCCCGGTTCTATTTGCACCACACGGGTAGTAGCGGGTGTCGGCGTTCCGCAGTTCACGGCGGTTTGGGACTGCGCGGAAGAAGCGGCAAAACACAATATCCCCGTCATCGCGGACGGGGGAATTAAGTTCTCCGGTGATATTGCCAAAGCCATTGGAGCCGGCGCGAATCTGGTTATGATAGGAAACCTTTTTGCGGGATTAAAAGAGGCCCCCGGAAGGGAAATCCTTTATGACGGCAGAATCTATAAAGAATACCGCGGCATGGGAAGCCTTGGAGCGATCAACGACGGAGCCGGCGACCGTTATCAGATAGGCAAAGATGAAAGCCCGGTACCGGAAGGAATCGAAGGCCGTGTTCCTTACAAAGGGGAACTTAAAAATTATTTGAATCAGCTTGTTTCCGGTCTGCGGAAAGGCATGGGCTACTGCGGCTGCAAAGATATTGAAGCGCTTAAAACATACCGCAGCTTTGTAAAGATCACTTCGGCGGGATTAAAAGAAAGCCACATCCACGACGTAACGATTACCCAGGAAGCGCCAAACTATTCGGTTAGGCCGTAACGATTAGATGACCGGCAAAGGGACAGTCTTTCGCGGCTGTCCCTTTTATGTTTCAATTACCGCAGCATATCGGCAAAACCCGCAAGAAGATTGAATGCTTCATCACTCTTGGAAATGTTTTTTATGACAGAACTTTTCAAGGCTTCTTCACTTTCTTTTATAAGTACAAGCCCCTGTTCTTTTGCTTTATCAATGGTTCCTGATACATCCAATATTGAAATAAGTTCTTCAACTTTCGGTGAAGAAATCCCATCCTCTCTTGCAGCGCGGAAACAGCGGTAAACCATGTCCCGTTTATCATTATGTTCATGAAGATATAACAACACAGGAAGACTTTTTTTCCCTTCTACAATATCATCGCCTCGTTTTTTTCCGGGATTCCCGGTTGTCAGATTTTTTACATCATCCAGAATTTGAAAACCAACGCCAAGTTTTTCTACCGCGTTTCCTAAGTAGTCTGCAATAGTTATTCCCGATTCCAGAATAACATTATCACCGGCAATATGCACTCCGCACACGGCAGCCATCTTGGCAAGTATTCCTGTTTTTAGTCTGCACATTTGAAGGTATTCATCAATTGATGGAAGAGCTTCAGCGTTTCTGTGCCAAGCAATATCCATTGCCTGCCCAAGGTGGAGCCGGCGCAGATATTCGGACCATGTTTGATAGAGAAGAAGTTTCTTTTCAGCGGAAGCGTTCCACGCATCAATACAGCGCAAAGGAAGAAAATATAAAAAGCATCCGGCGTTTATGGCGGTATCCATTCCGTGAAGAAGATGCACCGCGGGCTTCCCCCGGCGTTCATCAGAATTATCTTCTATGTCATCATGAATCAAACTCGCGTTATGAGGAAATTCAACAAGCGGCGTCAACGGAACAGCGCTGTCTCCGCCGCCAAGCACTTCGCAGACAAGCGTCATCAATAAAGGACGCCAGCGTTTTCCGCCGCGGGATACAAGGTCTTGTCCGGGTGCTGTTAAGGTTTCCGCCAAATCGAGCGGAACGATATTGGGAAAATCCGCAAAGGAACGCTTCATCCAATCGGCATTGAGATGCTCCGGCAAATGCTTTTGTATGACAGCTTCTATTTTTTCTAAACGTTGGATATACTGTTGGTTCATATCAGCATTGTAATGAAGGAAATCATTGAAGGGAAGTCCTTTACAAAATGCATCCTTCCGGTTTATTCCAAAAGCGTGTATAATCATCGGTAAATATGAAAACAGAACTTTTTACACTTTGTGATTTTGCTCAGGAACAAGGAGGGAAGCTGACGGTTGTCGGTACTTTTGATACGATTGTCAGCAGAAATTTTCCCTGCATACATCCTCAGCTTTCTATCATAATCCGCCTGAGATTTGACCTTTGGGAATTCGGTACCCATTCGTTCAGAATTGAAACCAGAGATCTTGACGACGAAACGATCATGGAACCTATTGCGGGGCGGATCATCGCAAAGGGAGCAGGCAACGCTACGGCGGTTTCTCATATTTTGTATTCAATTAACAATTTGAAGTTCAAATCCAGCGGAATCGTCAATTTTATTTTATACATTGATGATAAAGAAATAACCTCGATTCCGCTTTATCTTAGGCAAGGATGATTGAAAGACTTTTAAGAACCCTGATTGAGAATAGCGTTTGAACAGCAATTTCCCCTTTCGGTTACATTTCTATTCGAGGCATCTCGTCCCCTCCGTTTCATGCCGCAGAGCAGAGGAGAGCAGAGGAGAATTATACTCGCAACAAATAAAAACGCCAATTACTGGACGATACAAGATTTGAACTTGTGACTTCTACCGTGTGAAGGTAGCACTCTCCCACTGAGTTAATCGTCCGAAACAACATCGATTTCATCATGCTGTACAGAAATATTACTATCGGTTTTTAATCATGTCAATCACTTTTCGGTTAGGTTTTCTTTGAAGGCATTTATAGAAAAAAGCAGAATAAGCGTTATATATCAAATTTAATATAGGGAGCAAGCAGATATCCAAAAGAAACAGACTCTAAGGACAATATATCGATATGATTATATATATACGGAATATTAAAAAAAATAGGAGCATTGTATAACCGTTCTGTGAATACACCGTTCCGTATAATAAAACCATTCTTCACAACACCTGAATAACTGCCATCATCTCCAACACTCCCCCGTAATTCATAAATAAGCAAAGTATTCTCACTTTTCTGAATCATGGTCTCAAGAGGCATCGAGCCGCTTTTCACCTCAAATCCTTTAAATGTATTTGGAATATATCTTTGTCCCGCTTTCTTTGATTCTTCTTTGTTCAAAGGAAGATGCAACAACACGCCGTTTCTGACGAGTGTCACAGCTCTCGATTTTTTGCCGTCAATCATTTTTTCAATTCCCGCATGATGCATATTATACGGATTGGAAGAAAATGAAAACTTTGTATCATAATACTTTCGTTTTCGTTTCTTTTGATAATTGCCCTTATTCCACAGTAAATAATATAACGAATCAGATAATGCATTTGGCGCCAGTATCATCGATGACGCGCCGACGGTATCCGTATGAACAGGCAGGTCAAGACTATCAAGATAGATCAAATACCGCAGATTGGCTATTTCGTTAATACTTCGAGGACAGAAGGGAGTTTTAAAATGATAATAATGAAAAATGCCTAAATTTTGATACTCAACAGAAAAATCATAATACTCATTACTATCGGTATGTATTATAGGATAGTTATAGGATTCTGTCCTTTCCTGAAAGTGTGCGCATTTGATAGAACAAGATTCCGCACCGGATTCATGCAATGTTGATACAATACTGTTGCAGAGTGCATCAAGATTGACAACTTTGTTTTTACTATGTTCATTGCGATACAAAATAATCCATGGAAGCTTAAGAGAAGAAAAGGAAAACAATTCTGTTTTAAAATGGGAAAATGGTATGGTACTCATCATGCGAATATTTTTTTGCCTGCCTTTAACAACAAAAGAATAACTGTTATTACGAACTTCTTTCGTTTCAATACTATTTTTTGCAGACTGAATACTTTTAACCGTTGTTGCTTTTTCGACATACGTAACATTTTTACGGTTTTCTTTATTGATAATCCTTCTTTTCAGAATAATCCTAACAGCCATAAACAGTACCTTTCAATGCAATAGAAGGTGATCCATGCGCAAGCATGAGACTATATCCATTTTTTACACAATTACTGCTGTGCCAGGTAAAATCATTCTCACAGGCGGTAATACTGTTAAATAAATCAAGCGTATTACCTCTCAACACAAAATCCCTGACATATCCGGTTATGGTTCCTCCTTTCATTTCATGACCAAATTCTACAAAAAGCTCCACCTCGCCATTGTTTTCTGATGAACCGCAGTTCACTTTTTCTACTACTATGGCATGATCAAACGCCGACAAATGAGAAATCAATGATGCATCGACTTCCAGCGCGGTGTTCCTCATGCGTATCTGCGGAGGCTGGAGAAACAAGCTGGAACGGGCATTCCCGGTACAGTCTTTTGTTACTCCAAATTGCCGGTTGGTCATTCTGTTCTGTATTCTTCCATCCCCGATGAGTACCACATCATTCGCCTCACTCCCTTCGCTGTCAACAAAAACAGGTAAAAGACAAGTTTTGTCAAAAGCAGCATGAGCATAATCAGTTACGGTTATAGAAGGATTGATCATTGTCTTTTCATTGAAAATGGTTTGTTGCAGATAATTATCTTCTTCAAAAAGATGTCCAACTGCCTCATGCACAAAAACAGAAGCTGGTTTATGTTGTAATATGATGGTATATTCACCGGTTTTGGGAATCTTTGCACAGGGTATTTTCAAGTGCTGTTCAATGGCGTTATATACTCTGAATTGTAATGCTTCAAGATCACAGCCAAGTAAATCTTCTTCATTCAACAAAATATCAACATTCTCATATATTTGGCCGCCATAATCAAACAAAGTACGCAATCCCAATTCTAATCCAGTTTGCTTCTCTTCCTGATATTGCTCTTTTCGATAATTAAACAGTACATTGGTGTCTTTTTCTAAATAATAAAAGAACCCGTGTTCTTTAAGTTCCTTGTATGATTTTTCGACATAGGTATGTAATTCATTCAATACTTCCTAGTGTTTTTGTCTTTCTTCATCAGGAAGTATAATATCATCATAATGGTCAAAAAAATGGATGACAGCATTGTTATGGGGGAAACGTTTCACGAAGTTTGCAACATCTCCGGAATCTTCTGTTGATTGCGCAATAAAATGGTATTGACCATCTATTTCGTAACGAGACATACCGGAATATACCTCAACATACTGTTCATAATTTGCCAATGTTCCCGCAGTCAAACAGTGGAGAGATTTTTTCTGTAAACGGATGCCTGTTTTCATCTGGCGCTTTTCAATACCCAGCAGATCTTTCTTAACAAACAACAATAAAGTCTGGGTACTTTACTTCCTCCGAAACATTATCGTTGACATCACAACTGTCCAAAATAAGAATTGAAAAAGCCTAAATCCTCAATATAATGAAAACGTCACTACACGATTTCGTTGTAACAAAAGGAAATAGGCATGAACAAACATAACACGATTTTGGGACAAATGCTAGGAAAACACTGATTTATTCAATCGAGAATAAAGTCCGGAGTCAATGTAATCAGCGTTACCCTAGAATCTTTTCTTTTGGTTACGACAAGTCGTTATTTTATAACAACTTACAATTGATCCAGGGCCGAATCGAACGGCCGACCTACTGCTTAGGAGGCAGATATAATCTTTTAGCCATGTTTCGTTATGTGTTGCTGTGAATATATATTATTGAAGAATCTTTGTCAAATATTGCTATAGTTTTCTATACAAATTAACATTTGTATTAACAATTTTAAATCGAGCTTTTTCCAACTTGATCATTGCAAAATATATGATATTTTATATATAGTATTGTATCACATTATTTTTTACTACGAGGTATGAACATGAAGAAACAATTGCTCTTTTTATTTATCATCATTCTCCCCTTATGTACTACTTTTGGATTACCTATGCCAAATGGAGATGATCTTTTTGTTACACGGGTCCAGACCGATGAAAACGGAAATGTGGTATCCGTGTTGTTGGATGCTCCTCAAAATGTAACTACACCAATCGGTATTATAAACGCATGTATGAATTTGACATTTCATCCAAACGGTATGGTAAAGGAAGTTGAACCAAGCGATCGAAATGCATCTGTAAAAATTGAAACATCTCAAGGTGAGTTTCTTGTCAAAGGCCCTTATCAATTCCATGAGAATGGGACGATTGCTCAAGGGTGGCTGTTTGAACCAACAACAGTAGATTTAAGCATTGGTACGATGCAAATATTTTATATGATAGGATTTCATCCCAATAAGGTAATAAAGTCTGTGTCTCTTTATGGGGAACAACCTCGCGCGTCTGGGCTTGGGGCTGCTTTTGATGCGGCAACTCCAAATGGCGATTTCTTAATCACCACAAAAAATGGCACTCAATTATCAGTGCAGGAAAAAATATTTTTTTATGATGATGGTAATCTGCAAAGAGTTCGTCTTTCACGATGGACGCCATTTATTTTTAATGGTAACAGATTTTTAGGGTATGAAGTAACATTTTATCAAAGCGGCAATATTCAAGAAATAAACATTGAAAATCGATTAACACTTTTGATGGAAGGAACATATATTGAGATAGTTGGTCCTCTTGCCTTTTTTGAAAATGGAAATATTGCTAGTTTCAGATCAAATCAAAGGATCCCCATTACTACCAGTCTAGGGGTAATTTCTACATCCGGTAGATTTTGGTTTTATGAGTCTGGTATGACAGAAAAGATGGAAATCCCTACAGGTACAAAAATAAACTTATTCGATACCACTGTGGAAGATTCTCTTTCTTTTTATGAAAACGGAAGGCCCAAGGAAATCATATTTTATCGTTCTCATAGGGAAAATTTGCCTTTCGCTATTAAGAGATTAGTCTTTTATCCAAATTCTAAGATTAAGGTTCTGGAATATGCTGGTAACGGTGAATACATAAACGATGAATACATAGGCAGATTAAGAGTAGATCGAGGAGATTTACTTTACTTTGACGGGAATGCACATATCCTAGGTAAATGTCAATGGGATGAAGAGAAAGGGGATTATGTTCTGATAGAATAATCCTGCAGAAAAATACAACTTGATAAATTCCCTTCTTTAAGCGATATTTATGGTAATGGATGGGGCAGGCGGATGTGGCTGCCGCCAGGCGATGTGCTTTTTGGGCTTCCGCTTTCCCCGCCGGGATTGCCTCTGGCCCCTACCATTATTTTTATTTCAGACACATCTATATGAGAATTTGCCGATACAATCTTCAAAAATATGATTTATGATTTCTTTAATATTTAATATTTTCATTATGTTTTTTACTCTGCTTATAGCAATCTATGGCAAAAAAGCGTTGAATATTCGCTAAAATAGTGAGATACTATAACAAGGAGGTAATACTATGGACAAAGAAATGTTTGAAAATACCATCCTTGCCATTCTCAAAAATACTCCTGGATTGGGCAGTATTCAGGTGAGAAAAGCCCTTTGCATCGCTGATGCAGTTCATTATTCTCTTCACGGTCAAAGTATTACAGGTGTCCGATATATCAAGGAAAAACTCGGTCCTGTTCCTGATGACGAAGGATATCGTTGTTTGGTCGAAATGGAACTTTCAGGTAAAATTGAACTTTACGAAGAACTCGCCGGACCTTTTACAAAAAACGCATACTATCCTATTGCAGAGCCCGATTACTCTCTTTTTACACGGAATCAGATTGATATAATTAACTATGCCGCTCGCATTGCTTATGACCATTCTGGAACCGCTCTTTCTTTAAAAACTCATGATGCAATATATGACAGTCTTGAAATGCGAGAAGAAATTCCGCTTGCAGAAATATGCACACCAATTGTCACCAGTTATGATACCGAACCATTCACAGAAGAAGAGCAAAAAGACATAAGGAAGTTTTTTGAATCGGATGAAGCTCGTTTATTCGCCCTCTGCTAATCAGTCAAAACAAAACATTATATGCCAATATTCTGGCATTAATATTTATTTTGAAAAACTCGAAAAACAGATTGTGGCTTTTCCCGCTGAAGCAGCAGAGGAACGAGGTATTATTGAAGGAATGCATATAACAGCATATAAGAAAAGCGTTAAAACGGGACTATTCAGTGGTAATTTTATAAATTCATTCCTTTATCTTTCATCAACCTATATTATAGACGAATCAAAACAGAGAATAATAGTCATCGGTATTTATCTTAAGACATATCCAAGTTAAACTACTTTATAGTTATTTTTTTTACAGTGTAAATTACTTTTTGACGAGATCGTCCCTATACATTTCTGATTTTTGAATAATGGAAATGAAGCTTCTGCATAAACAATTCTTCGTGCAGTTTATAAAGAAATGCTCAATTCCCTTCCGTACACACGGGCAATTTTTTCCAGTGTCTTTACTGTTGGATTTGCCTTCCGGGGATTTTCGAGACGCTGATAGGCTTGGTAAGACAACCCAAGTTTTCGGGCAATATCAGTCTGACTTTGACTTCCCCGCAGTTCCCGCAGTTTTAAGGATAAGGCAATGTGAGGAGCTACAGAAACAGGATAGCCTTCTGCAAAGGACGGAGCCGGAATTTCATTGCCATGAGCGATATCGCATTCCAAGCAGCCGTCAAGAGCTTCTTTTGCCATTGCAAGGGCTTCTTCATGTGTAAACCCACAAGTCATTACATTCGGCATATCAGGAAATTGTGCAATAAATATATTTTCCTCTTTTTCGATTGTGCAATTAAAAACCATTATAAAAACCTCCTACTTACTTATTCCGGCTTGTCTCAAAATCCTTTTACAGAAAGGATATTTATCACTATTCCCGTGAATCGGAACTGTTACTGGACGGCAACCGGATTTTACAAAAATATGATGAGAGCCATTGATACGGTCAAGAGTCCAACCATTTTCTTTCAAAATCTTTATTATTTCTTTTGCCGTCGTATCAATATGTTACAACATATATATTGTATTGTCAATTATTATTCCTTGAGGTGAATACATAGGCGATTTAAGAGTAGACCAAGGGGATTTACTTTACTTTGACGGGGAAATGCTCCTCCAAGGTAAATGTCAATGGGATGAAGAACAAGGAGATTATGTTCTGATCGAATAATCCTATATTCGAGGGCAGCAAATCAACTTTGCTGTCCCCGAATACAAAATATTTCACCGATCCCGCCATATTTCTATGAGATGATTTTTAAATAACAACCTTATCTAAATCACGACGACCATACACAACACGATGGATAATCACGCGTTCTGCTTCCATATCTACTTCGTAAAAAGCCATAAAGTTGTTCACAACAAGCTGACGGACTTCATATTTCAATGGGTGTGTCGGCACATAAACTTTGCAAGAGAACGGATGCTGCCCAATTCTCCCTGCGGCATCATCCATAGCATCCAAGAAATTGTCTGCTGCCTGCGGGGCGTGCAGTTTCAAGGCGATATAATCATAAATTTGATTTAGATCATCAACTGCCGCTGGCAGATATTCCACAGGGAGTTCTTTCATACGTGCTTCTTACGGGCACGCAAATCAGCCATGACCTTGTTGTGGCTGACAGTCGGCAATCCGGCATCTCGCTGTGCTTCAGCTTCTTTTAATTTTGCGTATACTTCCGATTCAAACTGTTCTGTTTCGTAATTCTCAACGCTGAGACAAACAATGCGGCTGCGCCCATTCACCGTTACATAAACGGGACCATCAGCCTGCTCTACTAATCGTGTCATTTCGGCGGTTTTATTGCGCCAATCTGAAACCGGGACAACAGGGGCTACCTTTGGCATACGATACGTCTCCTTTCTGCTTAGTACTATTATAGGTAAATCATGGTATAAATTAAGCTATCCGTCAAGGTGTTCCTTTCTTGACGAGGAAGGACTCCTCCAAGAGAATGGTAAGTGGGATGAAGAACAAGGGGATTATATTCTGATCGAATAATCCTGTCCTTGAATACTAAATATTGGGGGGTATAGCATAAATTACTTTTTGACGAGATCGTCCCTGTACAGTAGTGTTTTTTATTTTGATTTTTTTACTATATTGATAATTTTATCTACATAATAATTTGTTTCATTATCAATGAAACAAACATTAGACTCTTTGTAAAACCCTCTTTCTAGAGATAAATGTTCAAATAATAATTCATTGGGAATATCAATAAAGCATTTACGCGAATCAAACTGGTCATAAACTTCGGGATGTTTTAATTTCATATTTTCTCTTATATTTTCATAATATTCATATATTTTTGAAATTGGCGCAAAGTAGAATTCTGTGGATTCCTTTACGTTAATAAAGGCAATCCAAACAGTTGCATTAAATTTATATTGAAATCTAAATAATCTTTTTATTTCTTTTGCATTGAGGTAAAATCTTTTTTCAGAAGACTTACTAGTGTCTCGATGTTTTACATCTATGTAATAGATTCCATGTATTGTATGTATGATAAAATCAGGTCTCCGTATTTCATTTTCTTTAAACTCATTGGAATATTTCTCTTTGCTTTGATCAATAAAATAATAAGGTATCTTTTTATTATCTAAATACTCTGAAAATAGACACTCGGCTTTTTCCGCATTTTCAAAATTTCTTTCCTGGTCATCAGATGTCATATATTATCACTCCACTATGCTTTATCTTTTCACTCCCGCCTAAACGGTATAATTTTCCTATGAGACGTTTTATTAGGGGATCGGCCGTTCCATTCAGGCTCATCAAAGTTGTCTACCCGACCGCCCCTGGTTTTTGTATATTTTCATTGTTTTTTAATGACAAGATAAGTCCATTCAACGTTCCTCGAACAATTTCCAGTTGATCACTGTCTAAGGATTTTAATCCTTCAACTAAATCCGCTATTCTGCCCGGCGGAGCGAATAAATTTCCCTCTTTTGAAATCAAATTAAGGATGTACCGTTTTCCATCATCCCCTTCAACAAGTTCTTCAACGGTTGTATTTAATACTTTTGCAATTCTAATAGCTTCATCAGCCCTAGGTAAAACAGATCGTCTTTTCCACCCATAAAAGGAATCTCTGTCTTTCTTTTTATTAAAAACATCAAGCATTAATCCTTCTATTGTTGTGTTATTTAACTTTACATACTCCTTCACCCGATCAAAAAAATCCATACTCCTATTTTCGGTTTTATAAGTGTAAAAAAAACCACAAAAATGCTTGACAATGTGGACAAAAAGCCGATAATATGTAATACGTGCGGACAAGAAACCACATCGGGAGAAGATTATGACTGCGGTTAGAATCAAGAAATATAAAATCGGCAAACGAGGTAAGAGAGGTTTAACAATTACCTTACCGACAATTCAATGTGAAAATTTGAAAGTCTCCGCTGGAGATAATTTATCTTTATATACGGGTGACATTGAAGGGTTACCTATCATCATTCTTGCAAAGAGTGATTTCCCAGTTCTTCGTGCATCGGGAAGGTTATAAAAATGAACAATGCCCATCTTGAAAAAATAGGAATCGAAATCATGGATAATGAATTCAGCGGCATCATTAAACACAATCCTTATTCCATGATGACAAAAACCGGACTTGAAGGGCTAATAGGAGTTGAAATCACAGACGATGAATACCAAGGCATCATCGCATTGGGACCGCATCCGTATAGGACTCAATCCTATTTTACGGGAATGCTCCTTCATATACGAAAACTAAAAATAGAAAAACTGGAACAGCAAATCCAACAATTAAAAAGGATAAGATCATGATGAAGCAGCCGCTTACCGTCGTAGACATGTTTGCCGGCGCCGGTGGAGAAAGTACCGGCATATATCAAGCTGCAGAATGTCTTGGATACTCCATAAATCTCACCGCCATCAATCATTGGGAACGTGCAATAGAAACCCACTCGGCAAATCACCCTAGCGCGGAACATCTTTGCGAATCCATACAACAATTGGACCCAATAAAAGTAATTCCCGAAGGCAAAGTGAATCTACTCTGGGCCTCTCCGGAATGTACGCATCATTCTATTGCCCGCGGAGGCCGTCCTCGGAGCGATCAGAGCCGCCCTTCTGCATGGTTGATTCTCAAGTGGCTTTCCGAGCTTTACATAGATCGTGTCATAATCGAAAATGTGCCGGAATTTCTTTCATGGGGACCATTGGACAGCATCGGAAAACCCATACAGAACCAAAAAGGAAAAACTTTCCGTGCTTTTATTACAAGCCTGCGAAGTCTCGGTTATAAAGTAGATTGGAAAATACTCACTGCCGCGGATTATGGGGATCCAACAACGCGTCGCCGTTTATTTATTCAAGCAGTCAAAGGCCGTAAAAAAATCACATGGCCGCAAATAACCCACATAGACGGATATAGTAACCTTTTGGGTTATCAACCGTGGAAACCAGCAAAAGACATTATCGACTGGAGTATTTCCGGAACATCCATCTTTGACCGAAAACGTCCCCTTGCTGCAGCAACGCTCAATAGAATTGCTGTAGGTATAGAAAAATATTGGAAGGACTACGCGAAACCGTTTCTTGCGGTTTTATACGGTTCCAACGATGTACGCAGTCTTGATTTACCCCTACCGACAGTAACTACATCCGGAAATCATCATGCTTTAGTAGAACCATTTCTTTTTAACATAGGACACTATTCCGCTAATGACAGAACACGATCAATTTATGAACCTTTATCAACCGTTGTTACAAAGGCTGAACATTGTCTTGTCGAACCGCTCCTTGTGGAATACTACGGTAACGGCAGTGTAATTCCAACATCGGCACCAGTCCCGACCGTTACCACAAAAGACCGTTTTGCGCTCATGGAAGGCAGTTTCGGTAAGACCAAACTTGATATCCGATTCCGAATGCTCAAGCCCCATGAACTGGCACGGGCGCCGGGATTCCCTGACGATTACCAAATACTCGGTACTGTTACCGAACAGACCAAACAAATAGGAAACGCCGTCCCGGTAAATCTCGCGAAAGCGTTAAGCAAAAACACAATCTTAGAAAGGATAAGCCAATGAACGCTCAAGAAAGTTTGATTTTACAAGGTATTGTTTGGACCTGGAGAAAAAAGGAGTATGGGAAGTGAGCGTATCATCTTATGCGTGTTTCAGTTCCATTTTGAGCCGAAAACCCAGAAGATCAAATAGTTTAATTACAGTCTCAAAAGAAGGATGCCCCTTGGGAGATAATGATTTATATAACCCTTCACGAGTTACATCCAATTCTCTGGCTATTTGCGCCATACCTGCGGAACGGGCAATTGCACCGAGGGTTTCAAAGAGAAATTGGGTATCATTTTCAGCAAGCGCCACATCAAGACAGGCAAGTATATCTTCCTTAGTCTCAAGTACATCAGCTAAATCCCATTTGCTTATGTTTTCCATGTTATTCCTCCTTCAAAAGTTTCAATATTTTTCGAGCTTTTTCAATGTCGCTGTCTTGGGTCGACTTATTGCCTCCGTAGAGCAAAATAATGATTTCTTTTCCGGTGTCTTTGTAATAAACCCTGTAACCGGGACCATAGTCAATTTTGAGTTCAGAGATATCACCAATAAATCGATTATTACCAGAATTTCCATCTTGCAAACGGGAAATCCGTTGTGCAATAAGAAATTTTCCAGTTCTGCGGCTTTTTGGGGCCTATCTTACGCGCTTTTCGGTTCTACTTTAAGTCGAAGCCCTAAGATATCAAGCAACTTAAACACGGTCTTGAAAGAAGGGTTTCCGTCTGGGGCAAGAGATTTGTATAAGCCTTTACGGCTTACTCCTAGTTCTTTTGCTATTTGGGACATACCTTTAGAACGGGCAATATTATTGACGGTTCGCAGAAGAAAATCTGGATCGTTTTCTTCCAAAGCACCTTCAAGAAAGACTATCACTCTTTCTTTGGTGTTAATGTATTTTGCAGGATCCCACTTTTCAAAGGTAACTTTCTCTTGTGTCGCAGTGTCCATATCACTCCTCCTCATCTTCATCATAAGTCTTGGCGATTTCCCTCGCCTTGGCAATATCTGCTTGCTGAGTTCGTTTATCTCCACCGCAAAGCAGAATAATGATTTCCTTCTTGGTATCTTTGTAGTAAACTCGGTAACCGGGGCCATAATCAATTTTCAATTCAGAAATATCGCCAAGAAAACGGCTATCACCGGGGTTACCATTCGCAAGACGATCAATACGGGTAGTAATCCGCTCAACAGCACGATCATCCCGCAATTTTACAAACCACCTATTAAACTCGCTCGAATTGCGTATTTCCTTCACATTCTAACTGTGAACTATAGTACTCATTTTGTCAAGTGGAGAATCGTGTTCCACGAATATTGTTATTTTTATGTACTTATCGTCAAGCAAAGAATGAAACTGTTAGAGAATTTGAAGCGTTATTTTTCTGCTTTTTTTGGAATTATCGAACTTCTAGATGAAGATTGTGATGTTGATCCGATTCCCAGAATATTCTGGAGGCAAATGAATAAAGATCAATTTTTTAATCTCATAGCTTTAAATTTCTGTTCATCGGCTGCCATTTTTTTCTCATACTCAATTTCTGCTTCAATTAAATCATCAAGAAAACTTAAAGATAGTCTTCTTCCTTGGGGAGATAGTTTTCTAAAAGCCTCAATAAGCTGTTTTTCCTCTGGTGGTACTGCATCAATGGACATGCTTCCCTTACCGGTCTTAAACCATTCTTCATTGATACCCAATGTTCCAGAAATTAGTTTAATATGTTTTTCATTAATTACGATGGTTCCAGATTCAATCCTAGAGACTGAACCATCAGAGAGACCTAATAATTTTCCAAATTTTCGTTGGGTGGGACCATATTTTTTTCTAAGTTCAATAAATCGGTTCAATATTTCTCTATCCATACTTCATTATCTCTCTATTGTAAAAAAAAAACAAGAACATTTTGTACTTATACAAAAAACAATATTGACAATCTGCATTAAGCAGATTTATAATCTGTAATATACAGCTATAAGAGGATGTATAAATGCCTATCGAAGATGAAGAAAAAACACTACTTGAGAAATTCAGAAAACTGCAATCCAGTAGTAAGCATATTGCATTGGCACAAATCATTGCGGCTGCAAATTTTGAAGAGAATGCTCGTAAACTTTATCTAGGGCAACACTGATTAAATAC
>DBDH01000106.1 GCA_002293455.1 Treponema sp. UBA937 | reverse complement strand
AAATACTTGGGCGGCGGAACTTCAGCAAAATCATCTTCTTCAATCCAAAGTTCTTTGGAAAAATAGATCGTCCGTTTCCCCGCCGATTCATCTTCGGGATTGTTGACGGCTTCCAGTTCTTCAACCTTGCCGTCTTCCCAGTTTTCAACGATCAACTTTAAGGGCTTCAAAATCGCCATAACGCGGCGGGCGCGCTTGTTTAGGTCTTCCCGGAGACAGTGTTCAAGGAAGGCGGAATCAACCATGCTGTCGGTTTTTGCGATGCCGATGCGGGACATAAAATCGCGGATAGCTTCCGGCGTATAGCCTCTTCTGCGGAGACCGGAAAGGGTCGGCATCCGGGGATCGTCCCAGCCCGCGACATGCTTGTCCTTGACGAGCTGCAAAAGCCAGCGTTTTGACAGAACCGTGCGCGTAATATTGAGCCGCGCGAATTCAATCTGGCGGCTGGGAAATACTTCCGCTTCCTTAATAAACCACTCATACAAAGGCCGGTGAATCTCGTATTCCAACGAACAGAGCGAATGGGTGATGCCTTCTTTCGCGTCGGACAAAGGATGCTGAAAATCGTACATGGGATAGATGCACCATTTGTCACCGGTTCTATAATGATGAGCCCGGCGGATGCGGTACATTACAGGGTCGCGCATGACAAGATTCGGATGCGTCATATCGATTTTCGCGCGGAGAGTTTTTTCGCCGTCGGCAAATTCCCCCGCCCGCATTCTCGCAAACAGATCGAGGTTTTCTTCTACGGAACGGTCACGCCAGGGACTGTTTCTTCCCGGAGGCGTAATCGTGATATTGTTTTTATCGGGAACAGCTGTTCCGCGATACTCGCGCATTTCCGCATCGGTTAAATCATCAACGTAGGCTTTGCCTTTTTTGATGAGCTTAACCGCGAGTTCATACAGGTATTCGTAATAATCGGAAGCATAGTACTCGCGGTCTTCCCAGTCAAAGCCGAGCCACTGTATATCGCGCTTGATAGCTTCCACGTAGGAAACATCTTCTTTTTCGGGATTCGTATCATCAAAACGAAGATTGCATTTTCCGCCGAACTTTTCCGCCATAGAAAAATCCACCGCAAGGGCCTTGCAGTGTCCAATATGAAGCCAGCCGTTCGGTTCGGGCGGAAAGCGGGTGTGTACATAATCGCACTTGCCGTTTGCTAAATCCTCTTTGATAAATTCGCTGATAAAGTCAGAAGAAGATGATGATGATGCAGACGCATCCTGTTCGTTTGCCATGATAGAACTCCTTCCACCAACCATTAAAACTGCCCTGTAAATCTCATTGTATTGTATAGAAAAAGATTTATAAGGCAATTTTAACGGCCGGGCTGAAAAACTAGAAATTAGTTAGGTAGCATATTCCAATAAGCAGAATCGACCGCATGTATTCCGTATCGTTTGTACCTGACAACGAATGTATCCTGCCGCCGTACCACCAGAATAATCCCATTTGATCATCAATCCGGGAAACATATTCAATGAAATCTTCTTTATTACTTTGGGCCCCAAAAAACAAATAGGCCAATTCTTCCAAAATAATACCGAAATTGATAAGCGCTTCTTTGTATCTTCTTTCTTCAATTTCCACAATAAAACCTGGAATTTTCCCTTGAAGTTTTTCCTTACGGACTTCGTCATCCTTCTCTACCCAGGTTTTTTGAATCAAGAGATCAAGATTATTCTGAAAATGTCCAAGCAGATTCTTTATCGATGTATCCACTTCCGAACTTTTTGACACTTTTGAGAAATCTGCCCCAATACCCAGCATTTCCGCAAAGGTAAAGATGGTATCTAACGAAGGATGTACCGCGCCGGAAAATTCCGCAGGGGGAAACAATTGTTCGGCAATCTTCCGATACTCTATAGGGAGCGCTTCATAAGTATGTTGAGACAATCTAGCCATAAGATTACCATGCTAGGAATCGCAAAAAGTGTCAATACTGTCAAATGAGGATATTATTTTAGCATGACGGATGATATACTTCCGCTATCCCTTTTTGCAGGAAACGCTATGTGTATCGATGTCCATTGTCATATTGATCAATTATCAACAGAGGAACAAAAACGCGAATTGAAAACATACCGGGCAGTCGGCGCCGCGGTACATTATCAGAGCGGAGAAACGTTGCTGCGTCTGCAAAAACAGTATCCGGAAACGGTAAAGGTCTGCCTCGGCATTCATCCCGAATATCCTGATTTTTTCCATGAATACAGTCTTGTTGAAAAACAAATCAGGGAGAACCGGGATAGTATTGCCGGTATTGGGGAAATCGGACTGCCTTATTTTAATCTTGTTAACATGAACACAGAGGAAAGGTCGAAAGCGCAAAAAAAGGCCGGAGAACTTTTTGAAAAATTTGTCCGTCTCGCGGCGGAATTGGATTTTCCGGTAAATCTGCATTGTGTGGAAGATACTGTCCCCCAGGGAATTGAAGTTTTAAAACGTTATGGTATTAAAAAGGCGCTTTTTCACTGGTTTGAAGGCGATGAAAAGAATATTAAACAGATAAAGGAAGCCGGATGGAATATTTCTGTTTCTCCCGATCTTATCGGCAATGCTGATTATCGGGCATCGATTAAAACGATAGCGGCGGATATTCGGGAAATCTTCACCCTGGAAAGCGACGGCCCCTGGGAATATGAAGGGGAACGGGGAACGCCTTCAATGACCGAAAGGACGGCGCCGGTGCTGGCGGAAATCTTACACATGACGAAACAGGAAATCATCGTTATCGCGAATAGAAACGCTGAAAAATTGTTTGGATAGGGCCGATAAAGCATTTTTTTTTACAGAATATCCCTTAGCAGAAAATCCTTTACATGAATGCCCATCACTCCGTCTTCGTCAGCCCGCCAGTTTTTATCAAGGGTTACAACGTATTTATGGTAATTATCTTTAATCTGTTTTAAGGGATTAAATTCCCGAAAATAGGTATCCTGATGGCTAAACTCCAAACAAACTTGGATATATATTTTCCGCGTGCCGTCTTGTTCTTCGGCAACAAAATCAATTTCTTTGTCATCGAATTTGCCAACATAGACATTGTATCCCCTGCGGACAAGTTCCAGAAAAACGATGTTTTCTAAAACGCCCTGTACTTTGTCGGGCCGCCTGTTTCTGACGGCATATTGCAGAGAATGATCGCCAAGGTAGAATTTGTCATTCGTTTCCAAAAGCCGTTTGCCTTTAATATCGTAGCGGGGCGCGGTTTTGATGATAAACGCGTCTTCCAGATATTTTATATAATTCGCAACAGTTTCCGGATCCGCGCCTCTGCCCTGACTTTTGAGGTATTGCACAATTGAACGGATAGAAACAAGATTCCCGACATTGTCATACAGGAAAGCGGTCAGTTTGTCCAATAACTGCGGCTGCCGGATTTTATAACGGACCACCACATCTCTTAAAAGCGCGGTGCTGTTAATATCCCTCACGATTTTTCGGGCATCATTATCGGTGTAGCTTCTTACGGACAATAAGGGAAAGCCGCCGATATTGATATATTGTTCAAGCTCGGAATCAATATTCTTCGTTGAGATTCTATGCTGCTTTCTGAATTCCATGAACTCGGCAAAGGAAAGCGTATTCATTTTGAACGAAACCGTCCGCCCGCCAAGCAAAGTTGCCAGTTCTTCGCTCATAATTTTTGAGTTTGAACCGGTAATATATATATCTGTGTTTTTCAGCCTTAACGCGTTAACGGATTTTTCCCAATCTTCGACGAGCTGAATTTCGTCCAAAAAGATATAATATTTGTTTTTGTCAACGATTTTTGCCTTTACATACGCGTTTAACGCTTTTGCGGTGGTAATTTCCTCAAAATCCATATCTTCAAAATTGATATAGATAATGTGATCGGCGGAAACCCGTGCGGCAATTTCCGCCCAAACCATTTTTAAACACTCTGTTTTGCCGCTGCGGCGCAGGCCGGTAATAATTTTTATGTGAGGGTCGTCGATAAATCTCTTTATTTCATTTACATATAATGGACGGCTAATCGTTTTCTCATTCATTTTTTTGCCTCTGTATAAGAATTATGCCATAATTTTACAGAGAAAGCAAGAAGAATATAGGAGCAACTCCGATATTTATAGTATTTTAATGAAGTTTATGGGAGCTACTCCGATATTATTGATATTATTCACCAAGTATTTAGGAGTAATACCGATATTTAATACAAAAAATCCGCATTTGCAAAACCGCTAGTATTTGATCTTTGCCAAGCGTTCCGCAATAGAAGCGCCTTTGATAAAATCAAGCGGCGGAATCTCGGCGAGTGTCCGGCAGCCGTAATTGCCGGATGAAAGCAAGCGTCCCGCCGCGCGGGCCGCGCCGTACATCGCGGCGGCGGTCATGAGCGCGTTATCTCCGTGAAGTGTTACTTCGACTTTCGCAAAGTCTCCTTCACGGGTAATTATTCCGCCGTGCATGGCGGTATCGTGTTCCGCGATGGATTCAACGAAAAAGACATGGGAATCATCGTTTTTAAAATACGGATGATTGAGAATATCGTTCCGTATGCTTTCCTGAACGGTTTTATCGGTAAGTTTTTCGTTAAGGGCGATAAAAACCTCGCGCCGCTGAAGCCCCGGTTTCGCGCCGGGAAGCGTCAGGGAAACGGCATCGGTGATGCCGGGATGAATGGCTTTTACGGTGGTGGTGTGTCCCATGCTCCGCCCCGGCCCAAAAGTCGTAACGGCTTCATTTTCAGGAACAACAAGGTTTGTCAGGGCGCGGATGATGGAATCAAAGCCGGGGTCCCAGCCCGCTCCAATAACGGAAACCGCGTTTTTTTTCCGCGCAAAAAGGTCCAGCTTGCCGCGCCATCCGATAATTTCTTTGTGACTGTCGAAACAGTCAACCGTTGAAATACCAAGTTCAAGGTATTTTTGCACATCGTCCATAACGCAATGACTCGGCGCGGCGCACAGAATCACATCGGGTTTTGAAGAAAGACTTTTCACATCGGAAACAACTTGAAGGCCTTCAAGACATTCGCCGTTTCCCGCGTTTCTGCGGATTATCCCCACAAGCTCGATATCACAGTCCGCGCTTTTTATTTCGGCTGCGTGAATTGCGGCGAGCGCCTTGCCGATATTACCCCAACTGCTGATTGCTATCTTTGTTTTCATGTTTTTCTTTTACCCTTACAAAATTGATATACGCTATCAATAGCGCCTCATCATAATGAACAACACTAGCCGTTTTTGGTGTCAGTCACCACTTGGTTTGTGAGAAGCTGCTCAAGCGTTTCCCTTTTGCGGATGAGAGCAACGGAATTATCTTCTTTTATCATGATTTCCGCCGGCCGGGGGCGCGAATTGTAAATCGACCCCATCGAATAACCGTAAGCTCCGGCATCCAGCACACCCAGAATATCATCTTCATGAATTTCGGGAAGAAGCCTATCCGCCGCCAAAATATCGCCGGATTCACAAATATTGCCGACAATCGTTACCTTTTCTTCTTTATCCGAAGCCGCCCCGCTAGGACGATAGATTTCGATATCGTGATGAGCATCGTACAGTACCGGCCTCATGAGCACATTAAACCCGATGTCCGTCCCGATAAATTTTTTCGGCCCGTTATACTTCACGGAATTCACTCTGCCGAGAAGGACGCCGCATTCCGCCGCGATATACCTTCCCGGCTCCATTTTGAAAGCGATGTTTCCGCCGTATTCTTTCGCAAACGCGTTGAGAATCGGCGAAAGTTTTTCGCGTAAAGACGCAAGATCAAGACGGGATTCTCCATCTTGTTTGCGGTAAGGAATGCCAAGACCGCCGCCGATGTCGATGAACTCAAGCCCCTCGAATTGCCTCGCGATGTCCAAAAGGCTTTTTACGCCCTCGACATAGGGTTCGCCGGTCATAAAAAGCGAGCCAATGTGCTGATTAATGCCGCAAAGACGAAGGCCGTATTCTTCAAGCAGGGCTTTTACTTCCGGTATATATTCCGCGTTCACGCCGAACTTTGTATCGCTTCCGCCGGTAACGACCTTTTTGTGATGCCCGGCGCCGACTCCCGGATTAAAGCGTACCGCAACGCGCCCGCCGCGGTTAAGTTTCCCGTAACGTGCAAGCTGCGAAAGGGAATCAATGCTTACAAGCACGCCTTTTTCGATGGCGTAGAGCAGCTCTTCATCGCCCGCGTTATTGCTCACAAAGAAGATTTCCTCCGGGTGGAACCCGGCTTTTAGATTAAGAAAAATTTCACCGGGACTGAGCGCGTCGGCGAGAAGCCCTTCCTCATGCGCGATTTTCAAAATGGCAAGGGAAGAATTTGCCTTAACCGAATAATTCACAAAGAAGCGCGGATACTCAACAAGGGATTTCAGTTCCCTGCACTTTTCTCTGAGGATGCTTTCATTGTAGACGTAGAGCGGACTCCCGTATTTTTTAACCAATTCCGCAGGATCATTGCCGCGGTAAAAATTGACGGCATCACTGACTTTCGCGTTTATTTTCAAGCTGGATACTTCGTTCATGTTTTTATTGTACCGCCGAGGAAAAAGCTCATCAAGTACTAAGAATTTTTTTTGAATGAGGCGGTTTCCAATGATGTGTTATCGCGGAAAAAAAATTAAACGGGAAAAGAGTCTGATACCAAAGCAAAAACCATTTTCATCACATTAATAATATGATAATTCCTCTTGAAAAGTAATAAAAAAAGGATTACATTATGTCTATAAGATATGTAGTTAAGATGCCGAAAAAAATGGATCTTATTATTCGGGAGATGCCGGAGAACGCCAAGCAGGCATTAATAAAACTGGTCGATGACATTCGTGAACGCGGTCCGGTACAAGCCGCATATCCTAATTACAGCAAATTGGGAAAAGTAACGTATCATTGTCATTTGGCGAGAAAATGGGTCGTCTGTTGGCGGAATGAACAAGAAAGCTGCTTAGTGGAGGTAGAATATGTTGGTAGTCGTGAAAAAGCCCCCTACTGAATTTGTCATGCGGGGGAACATTCCCAGGAAATATATCACCATGCTGAAAAAAGAATACGGGAACGAAATGTCGATAGAAGATGATGACGAAATGGTTTCGGTTACGGACATGGACTGGTACAAAGCGCAAAAGGCAAAAGAAACGCCCGGAGATACTTTGCGGTTTTACCGGAAGCTGCATGGCATGACGCAGTCGAGTTTAGCCGAGAAGCTGGAAATAACCAAGCAGAAAGTTTCCAATATGGAGCATAATCTAAAACCCATAAGCCGGAAAACAGCGTACCAATTATCTGAAATCTTCGGTGTTGCCCCCGGCCGCTTTATATGAGAAGTTTTTTTCTCCGCTTGTTTTCCCCCTCCCTTTTCAAGTAAAATTGCCCTAAGGAAACACTGATTTATTCAATCGAGAATAAATCAGTGTATTCTT